>DASSDE010000263.1:0-4894 GCA_035697365.1 Kribbella sp.
CTCGGCAACGAAGGCGCCGCGGTGCTGGTTGCGGACGTCGACCTGCGGCGCGCCGAGGAAGCAGCCGACGCGGTCCGGGCGGCCGGCGGTACGGCGTACCCGATCGCCGGCGACGTGCGCTCGGCGACCGACATCGAGGCGATGATCGCGGGTGCGGTCGAGAAGCTCGGCGGGCTCGACGTACTGGTCACCGTCGTCGGCGGGCAGGTCGCGTTCGTGCCTGCGGTGAAGCTGCACGAGATGGCCGACGCGGACTGGGACACGATCTACGAGGTCAACCTCCGCTACGTCGCCCGTGCGGTCCGGGCCGCGCTCCGGGTGTTCCTTGCGCAGGGCACCGGCGGCGCGATCGTCAGCGTCGGCTCGGTCACCGGGTTCATGGCGGCACCCGAGCAGGCGGCGTACGGCGTGATGAAGGCCGGCATCCTCAGCCTGGCCCGGACGGTCGCCGCCGAGTACGCGCGGGACGGGATCCGGATGAACGTCGCCGCCGCCGGCGCGATCGCGACGGCGGTCGCCAACGCGAACGTCGCGGATGAGGTCGTCGAGGAGATCCCGGTGGGGCGTTTCGGACGCTCCGAGGAAGTCGCGGAGGCGGTGGTGTACCTGGCCTCTGACGCGGCGTCGTACATCACCGGGCAGCAGGTCGTGCTGGACGGCGGTGTCTCCGTCCGCGGCCCGTTCGCGTAGATCGAGCCGTCAGCGCGGGATGGCGGCGTCGATCAGGACGGCGGCGATCGCGGCGGCGGTGCGGAAGGCGTCGGCGTTGAGGACCCGGGTGCGGGCCGCGGCGCCGTCGAGAAGCAGTGCGAGTTGTTCGCCGAGCTCCTCGGGGTTGGTCGCGCCGGCTTCGCGGGCGGTTTGCGTCAGTCGTGCGGCGATCGCCAGTTTGTAGTCGTGCGCCTGCCGACGGGCCGGGTGCTGCGGGTCGCTGATCTCGACGGACGCCGCGATGTACGGGCACAGCGGCGTGATGTCGTCAGGTCCGGTCGGTACGTCGAACGCGGCGAGGAGCCGTTCGCGCGGCGTGAGCTCGGTGTTGTCGAACACTCCGGGCATCACCTCGGGATCGAAGCGGCGCAGGTACTCGGTGATCAGGTCGTCCTTGGTGCTGAAGTGCTGGTACGCGGTCCGCTTCGACACCTGAGCCACCGCGCAGAGCTGATCCATGCCGGTGTGGCTGATGCCCTGCTCTCGGAACAGTTGCTGTGACGCGCCGAGGATGCGCTCACGCGCGCCCCGGCCCCGGCGCCGGCCCTGCGGGCCCTTCTCCAACTCCGTCATGCCACCAGCGTACCCCGCTTGGGTAACGCCCGGTGTACTTAGCTTGTGTTCCTGCTCGGCGACGGCTACGTTAAGCACACCGATTGGTTTACATAGCGCGTTGATGAACGGAGCATGTGATGGGAAAGCTCGACGGCAAGGTCGCGGTGATCACCGGAGCGACGAGCGGTATGGCGCTCGCCGGCGCCAAGCTGTTCGTCGACGAGGGTGCCTACGTCTTCATCTCGGGCCGGCGGCAGGAGGCGGTCGACGAGGCGGTCAAGTCGATCGGCCGGAACGTGACCGGCGTCCAGGGAGATGCCGCGGACCTGGATGATCTGGAGCGCCTGTTCGACACGGTCAAGCGGGAGAAGGGTTCGATCGACGTGCTGTGGGCGAGCGCTGGGGTGGGCGAGCAGCGCAGGCTCGGCGAGATCACCGAGGAGCACTTCGACACTGCGTTCGGGCTGAACGCCCGCGGCACGCTGTTCACCGTGCAGAAGGCGCTGCCGCTGTTCAACGACGGCGGCTCGATCTTCATGACCGGGTCGAACGCGTCGGTCAAGGGCTATCCGGAGTGGAGTGTGTACGCGGCGAGCAAGGCCGTACTGCAGGCGTACGCGCGGGTGTGGTTGTCGGAGCTGAAGGACCGGCGGATCCGGGTGAACGTCCTGATGCCCGGACAGGTCGCGACGGCGAAGCAGGAGGAGCTGTTCGACGAGGCGACCAAGCGACAGTTCGAGGCGCTGATCCCGCGCGGAAAGATGGGCACTCCGGAGGAGATCGCGACCGTTGCTTTGTTCCTCGCGTCGGACGATTCCACGTACGTGAACGGCATGGAACTGGCCGTCGACGGCGGCACGTCGGCGGTCTGAGCGGAAACTTTGGGCGGTCGGCCAGAATTTCCGGATCCGGGCGTGACCTCGACTCGCCGTCCTCCGTTGAAAGTGACGTGACGGTGAACACAACACGGCGCACCGGCACCGCGCTCGCCCGCGTTTTCCAGGCCGACCACCCCTTGAAGTACAGCCAGGAGGACCAGTGACAACCGCCACCGCCACCCAGACCGTTCAGCGCCGACGCGTGCGTGTCTGGTTCGGTGAGCATGTGATCGCCGACTACAACGCCGAGCCGGCGTTGGCCGAGCGGTATGCAGACGCCATGAGCCGTCGGTTCGCCGGACTGCGAGTCACCAACGACCCGATGCCGGCGTTCGACAAGCTCCCCGACCCCCTGCCCGGCGAGCGTATGTGGGACGTAGCACCCCGCTGATCGGGTGCGTCCCTGAGAATCCCCCGGTACCTTTTCGCGTTCCGTATCTCACCAGACAACCCACCCGGAACGTCGCCAGGTCGAGAACCTCACCTCGACCACCGAAGGGCACCGGTGTTTGGGCGGCAAGCGAGGTTGGGCGTTCTGCCCCTCGCTTGCCGCCCCTTTCACTTTTGCGTGTAGTACTCCGGCTTGAACTGAATGAGCTGGACGTAATTGCCGTCCGGATCGATGAGCGTGGCGAACCAGCCAGGCCCGCGATCCTCCGGCTCGACCAGCCACTCGACGTCCAGCGTCCGCAAGTGCGCGGCCGCCGCTTCGATGTCGTCGACCCCGAAGTTCACGATGTGCCGCCCCGGCTCCGCGTTCCGGGCCGCCACGTCGTCGCGCTGCTCGATCACCAGACCGAACCCGCCGAGGTCGAGGTTCCCGTAGCCGTCCACCTTCGCCTGGAACCCGTCCCGGTACCAAGCCTTCAGCCGTTCGGCATCCACACTGCCGAGCAACATGCTGTTCAGATTCACGATCTCTCCTTCTGCGAGACACTGACCCAGCTACGTCGGAACCGGCGCCCAACTCTCGACATGACCTGCTGGACTCGCATGATGAACGGATGAAGTTCACTGCCGAACTGCTGTCGACCGGCAAGAACACCGCCGGCTTCGAGGTCCCCGAGAAGGCCGTCGAGTCGCTCGGCGGCGGCGCTCGCCCGAAGGTGAGCGTCACCGTCAACAACTTCACCTTCCGTACGTCGATCGCGCGCATGGGCGGCCGTTACCTGCTCGGCGTCAGCGCGGACCGACGAGCCGAAGCCGGCATCGCCCCCGGCGATGTGCTCGACGTAGAGGTCGAACTCGACACCGCCCCCCGCGAGGTCGAAATCCCCGAAGACCTGGCCGCCGCCCTCGCCGCCGACCCCACCGCCAA
The DNA here is from genome assembly GCA_035697365.1 of Kribbella sp. Lineage (GTDB taxonomy): Bacteria > Actinomycetota > Actinomycetes > Propionibacteriales > Kribbellaceae > Kribbella. The sequence continues at coordinate 3,463 of DASSDE010000263.1, forward strand.
GGACTACTGGGACACCCTGAGCTACAGCAACCAGCTTTGGCACACGCTCCAACTGACCTCAGCCAAATCCGAACCCACCCGAACCCGCCGCCTCCAGAAATCAATAACGACCCTCCACGAAGGCCGTCCCCGCTAGCTCCAGGCGTTCGAGGTCCGTAGTACGTCGGGGAGTTCGCCGACGACGCCGAGGCGTTGGGTGCAGCGGGTGAGGGCTACGTACAGGTCGCGGAGGCCGCGGGGGGATTCGATGACGATGCCGTCCGGGTCGACGACCAGTACGGAGTCGAACTCGAGGCCCTTCGCCTCACGGGCGGTGAGGACCGTGACGCCGGACAGGCCGTCGACCGCCTCCTGGATCAGCTCGAGCCGGCTGCGCGACGTGATCACGCCGACCTCGCCGTACGCCGTCTCCTCGGTCGCCATCTTGTAGACGTGCAACGCCTGCTCGGCCGCCGGTACGTCGAGATGCCACGGCCGTACGCCGGTCGAACGGACCGACTGCGGTGCGTGTGCCGACGGGTCCACCGCACGCAGGACCGCGTTCGCCAACTCCATGACCTCGGCCGGCGTCCGGTAGTTCAGTGTCAGCTCGGCCAGCCGCCAGCGATCGCCGAACGTCTCACCGAGCGCGCTCGACCACGACGTGCCGCCACCGACCGAACTCGTCTGCGCCACGTCGCCCACCACCGTCATCGACCGCAGCGGGCACCGCCGGGCGATCGCGCGCCAGGCCATCGCAGACAGTTCCTGCGCCTCGTCGACGATCACGTGCCCGTACGTCCAGCGCCGGTCGGCGCCCGCGCGGTCCGCGAGCGTCCGGTCGTCGTCGGCCTCATACCGCTCGGCGAACGCCTCGGCGTCCAGAATGTCCTTCGCGGTCAGGATCTCCGCCTCGTCCTCGTCGTCGTAGTCCGTCGACCCGGACCCCGACAGAACGTCGAGAGCGCCTTGTGCATAAGCGATCGCGCGCGCCCGTGCGGCTCGCTCCCGGGCCGCCTCGGTCCCGTCGTCACCGAGCAGCTCCGCCGCCTCGTCGAGCAGCGGCACGTCGGACGGGCTCCAGTCGGCGCCGTACCGCAGCAGGTGCTCGCGATCGAGCGCCGACAGCTGTGGTGCCGCGGACGCCAGCCGGTCCTCGTCGCCGTACAGGTCCTCGAGCAGCTTCTGTGGACTGAGCAACGGCCACAGCTGCTCGAGCAGAGCCTGTACGGCAGGCTCGGCGAGAACCTCGTTGCGCAGCTCGGCCAGGTCGTACTCGTCGAGCAACTGCTCACCGTCGAGCGGATCGGTTCCGATCAGGTCGGCGTACTGGGTGGTGAGGTGGTCGGTGATCTCGTTCAGCACGAAGGGTCGCGCCTGGTTGTGGGTGAGGTTGCGGTTGCGTACGCGGGCGTGGACCGCCTCGCACACTGCCGGCTCCAGCGTCAGCTCG
>DASSDE010000264.1:0-3744 GCA_035697365.1 Kribbella sp.
GTGATCGGCGAGACCGGGCTCGACTACTTCCGGACCGGTGCGGACGGGCAGGCGGCGCAGCACGAGTCGTTCGCGGCGCACATCGGGCTTGCGAAGCGGCTCGACAAGACGCTGATGATCCACGACCGGGACGCGCACGACGACGTACTGCGGATCCTCGACCGCGAAGGCGTACCGGACCGGCTGGTGATGCACTGCTTCTCCGGCGACACCGAGTTCGCCCGCGAGTGCGTGAACCGCGGCGCGTACCTGAGCTTCGCCGGAGTCGTCACCTTCAAGAACGCCCAGTCCCTGCGCGACGCTCTCGCCGTCACCCCCCTCGACCGCATCCTCGTCGAGACCGACGCCCCGTACCTCACCCCGTCCCCCCACCGCGGCAAGCCCAACGCCTCGTACCTGATCCCGCACACCGTCCGCAAAATGGCCGACGTCCTCAACATCTCCGTCCCCGAACTCTGCGAAGCCCTCAACACCAACGCCAACCACGCCTTCGGAGGCGCGTGGTAATGGTCCGCTACGACGACGTGGACGCCCAGGTGCTGGATCTCGCCGACGAGTTGCAGGACGCCGACGAGGCTACGGTTGCCGCCGAGGTCGCGCGCTTGACGGCGCTGGCCGAACAGATCGAAGACGAGAGCTCTCGCCGGCGGGCCGTGATCAGGGCGGAGAAGCTGCCCGAGCTGATCCGGGGACCGCAGCCAGGCACCAGTTCGGAGTACTGGCGCGCGGCCGCCCTGGTCACGCAGGTCGTCAACGACGAGGGCACGTCTACTGAGCAGATTACCCACGCCGAGCGTGCGATCACCGAGATCGGCGCGTTGGCCAGGCAGGCCCCGCGGCACGAGTTCCGCACGATTCTGCGGATGAACTCGACCCTGAAACGGCTGATCGAGCGCCGCCGACGCGAGGGCCCGGACAGCGAGACGTGACGGACGTCGAGATCGATCCGCAGTCCTGGGAGTACCGGCTGGTGGCCGCGGTCGTGCTCGCCGTCGACCAGCGATTCGGCGGTACGGCCGCTGCACCCCGAACCAGTTGGACCGGGCTCCTCCTCGAAGAGCCTGATCCGGACCTTCTCGGCACCGCGGGCGACGACGGGAGCATGTCGGTGTCCGTCGCCAACGTTCTCGCGCCGTTGCGCGAGGCGCGGGATCTCGACCGGCCGCTGACCGGTGGCGAAGCCCTGGAGCTTCGCGACTCGATCGGAACGCTCGCCCACGAGGCCGCGCACCTGGTCACCAAAGCCGGCGACCACACCGCGCCGGACGCCTACCCGTACGACTCTGCGGCCGAGGCCGACAACGAAGGCCGCACGGAGTCCTGGACCCACGACAATCTCGACCAGATCATCGGCGACGTCTTCCCGGACGCCGGGCTGGCCCATGTGACGGCGGACGTGCTGTCGCAGGAAAGCATCGATGCGTATCCGGCCTACACTGCCGCTGCTCGCGACCTCGACCGAGGCGTGGCGGCACGAAGCGGGCTCACTCATCAACAGGTCACCCAGAAGCTGATGCTCACCGACGACGCCGACCGCTGGAACGTGATGGCCGACCTCGTGATCGACGAGCGTCTGGCGAAGCCGGGCCTGATGCCCGAGAGCGACCGCGCTGACGTACGAAGGCGGCTGATCGCGCCGTTGCGTGATGCGCTGTCCGGGCTCGAGGCGGTTCAGGACGATGAGTTGCTGGACAGCAGCCGGCAGAGCGACCTGTCCGCCGAGGCGGCGCAGAAGGCGATCGCCGGCCTTGACCGGGAGTTGCATCGCATCGAACGCAGTTACCGGATCGACGTCGCGCAGCGAGCCCGGCTGCAAGCTCACGGAGACCTCTCGCCGGACCTGAGACGGTTGCAGGCTCTGACAGATCCCCAGGCACCCGCCGGGCGTGCTTCCGATCAGACGTTGCCGGCCCAGGGAAGCCGTTCCCGGCCGCGTGGTCGGCAGATCGATCGGCCGGCGGGGAGTGGTTGGTGGGGTGGCTGGTAGACAGTGGGGATGGAGTTCAGTGAGGTTGTGCGGCGGCGGCGGATGGTGCGGAATTTTGATCCGGAGCGGGGGGTGCCGGAGGGGGTTCGGGAGCGGATCCTGGAGAACGGGTTGCGGGCGCCTTCGGGTGGGTTCTCGCAGGGGTGGGCGTTCTTGACGTTGGAGGGGGCGCAGCGGGAGCGGTACTGGGGGATTTCGGCCGCGGATCCGGACGAGAAGTATGTTGAATGGATCACAGGGTTGCGGCGGGCGCCGCTGCTGATTCTGGCGTTCGCGCACAAGGATGCGTACCTCGATCGGTACACCGAACCGGACAAGGGCTGGACCGATCGGGACGAGGGTCGCTGGACGGCTCCGTACTGGTACGTCGACACCGGGATGGCCGTGCTGCTGATGCTGCAGACGGTGGTCGACGAAGGCCTGGGAGCCTGCTTTTTCGGGCCTCCTGCGGACAAGGTCGGCGCATTGCTCAAGGAGTTCGGCGTCCCCGAGGGGTTCGATCTGGTCGGGGTGCTGTCGGTCGGTCACCGGGCCCCTGACAAGCGCTCGCCGTCGCTCAAACGGGGCCGCCGGACGACCGCGGAAGTGGTGCATCGGGGGCACTGGGGCAATCACAGCGCGTAAAGGCCCCGTTACACCTTTTTACGACTCGCCGACCAGGGGATTGGCGCTTCCGCTACTTCTTCGTTATGGTCCCGTGATGTTGGCCGGGATCGGGGAAGTTCCCGGACAGCACAACCCCTCGGCGGGATGGTGGGTTCCAGGCAGCCGGTCTGGCCCTCGCGATCGGTGCCTGTGCTGTCCCACCCCGTGCCCGGGTAGCCCTACCTGGGAGCGTTAGTGCGTAAGTCCATCATCGTGGCCGTCGGTGCGACGGCTGCGTTAGCCGTCGCGGGCGGCTCCGTGGCATATGCCTCGAAGAGCAAGACCGTGAGCATCTCCGTCGACGGCCAGGTGCGGAAGGTGCACACCTTCGGCTCCACCGTGGCAGACGCCCTGAAGGCCGAGAAAGTTCAGACCGGTGCGCACGACAACGTCGCGCCCAGCCTGGACTCGAAGCTGAAGGACGGCCAGGAGATCGCCGTGCAGTACGGTCGCCAGCTGACCGTCAACGCCGACGGCACCAAGAAGGCGTACTGGACCACGGCCGACAGCGTCAACGAGGCGCTCGCCGACCTGGGCCTGCGGTACGACGGCGCGCAGCTGTCGACGAGCCGGAGTGCTGAGCTCGGCCGTCAGGGGCTGGAGCTGACCGTCACCACGCCGAAGACCGTGAACATCGTGCACCTCGGCAAGACCGTGACGATCAAGTCGCTGGCCGGCACCGTCGGGCAGGCCCTGACCCAGGCGAAGATCGCCTGGGACAAGGACGACCGGATCACCCCGGCGGCGGCCACCCCGCTGAAGCTCGGCGTGAACACGATCGGCTTCGTGCAGGTTGTGCAGAAGTCGGTCACCAAGACCGAGACCGTCCAGCACGGCACCGACGAGACCAAGTCGGCGACGCTGCTCGAGGGCACCAAGAAGACCACGACCAAGGGCACGGACGGCGCCAAGGCCGTGACGTACCTGTACACCTATCTGGACGGCAAGCTGTCGACCACCAAGGTGGTCGGGTCCAAGCTGGTGACCAAGGCGGTCGACGAGCAGGTCCTGGTCGGCACCAAGCCGAAGCCGGCCGACAAGCCGACCACCCCGACGTCGACGGGCGAGACCACGCCGCCGACCTCGAGCGGTGGCGCCTGGGACCGGATCGC
>DASSDE010000265.1:0-3064 GCA_035697365.1 Kribbella sp.
GTGACACCGAACACACCGCGAGTATCCTTCAACAATTCTAGAGACAACACTCTAAAAGAAGAGGGCCCCTGACGCACTCAGGCGACCTTGGCGGCGGTTACGTTCTCTTCCACTGATCGCCGAGGATGATGGCGCTGGCCAGCCGCCGGACCAGCCCGCTTGCCGCCGGCGGCACCGGTCCCGGAAGATGCCGGCGAACGACCGCCAGCGGCAGGTTGACCATGGCGAAAGCGATCTCGTCCCGCGGCCGATCCGCCGCGACGGCGATCACGCGAACGACCTTGGCCAGCCGCCGGTCCCGACTGCGCTCGTACGACGCCAACGCCTCGATGTCAGCGGCCGCCCACTGATCTCGCGAGAACGCCCGATGGCCTGCGTGCAGCACGGTGGCGGTGCCCGGCTGCTCGCGACACCAATCCACAATCCAAGCGGTCGACGTGACCGCGTGAGCGGGCGTGGGCGCGGCGCCGAGTTGCAGCCGGTACGCCTCATCGAAGGTGCGAACCGACCGAGCCCACAATGCGTGCAGTAGTGCCGGCCGATCTGGGAACCGGTGGTAGACCGATCCGCTCGGTGCACCTGCGGCACGTGCGACCGAAGCCATGGTGACCGCCCTGGCGCCACCCTCGGCGAAGAGCGCGACCCCCGCGTCGAGGAGCGCGTCGGCGGTATGCGTAGCCGGTCTGCCCATGCCGGGACGATATCTCTTCGACTTCTAGCGAGATACCTCTAGTACCTGGGCAGGCCGCCTCCGAGAGCCTCAGATGGCGCCGTGCTGCACCGGAAAGTCCATGACGACCACACCACCCGTGGCGTAGTTGGCAACGTCGGCGCTGACCTCCTGTCCCGGCGCGGACGCCCGCGCCGCGGCCAGTGCGGCAGCGTCGGCGAACTCGGCCTCGAAGACCGCGAAGTACGGCTGCCCCTGTGTCGCCGTCGTGTCGAAGCTGTAGTGGTACGCGAGCAGGCCGGGCATCTTCGCGACCAGCGGGAGATGGGTGCTCACGTAGTAGTCGCGGAAGTGATCGGGATCGACGGGCTCGGGATACAGGACCAGCAGCTTGTGCACAACAGCCTCCGTTGGTGGGAACGACTCCCGAAAGCACCCCCGTGCGCTTCGGAAATCGAATCAGTGAGGTTCACGATAGTGTGTCGGATATCGAAGCCGCAAGACAGGACGGAACGACAGATGGCGACACCCAGGCCAGGACGCGCGGTCCGCGGGTCGAGCACCGGCCGGCCACTGATGGCCGCCCTCGACCTGTTCGGTCGCAGGTGGAACCTGCGAATCGTCTGGGAACTGCAACACGGCCCGGTCGGATTCCGCGCGCTGCAGGAGCGCTGCGACAACATGTCCTCCAGCGTGCTGCGGCAACGCCTGACCGAGCTGCTCGACGCGGGCGTCGTCGAGCAGCATGCAGACACCACGTACGGGCTCACCGAGCTGGGCCACAGCGCCCGCCGCGCCCTCCGCCCGCTCATCCGATGGTCCGCCGACTGGGCCGCGACCCTGTCCACGACCGATCCCGAGGACGCCGGTTAGCGACCTCGCTCAGAGGTGCTTGACGAGCACCGCGCGGGTGTAGAGCAGGTCGAAGCCGCTGCGCTGGGCATTCTGCTGGGACTTGGACGCCGGTTGCGTGGTGATCACGCCCACGTCGCAGCCGGCCGCGGCGGCGTCGGCGAGGCGGGTCGTTAGGAACGCGGACTGGATACCGCGTCGTCGGTGAGCGGGAAGCGTAGCGGCTCCGGCGAACTGTGCGATGCCTGCCACCGTGCGCAGTCCGGCCCCGCCCGCGATCTCCTCGTGCCGCAAGGCGATGTAGCGAGTGATGTCCGCCGCGGCTGCGTCCCGTTCCGCCTCGATGTAGGTCTGCCGCGGAAATTCCTCCTGCCAGGGAACCCCTTGCGTGTCCGGTACGGCGACCGCGTCAGCCATCATGTCCAGCCACTGTTCGAGCTCGTCGTCTCCACTCACCCGGATCGTGACTGCCTCCGGCAGCGTCACGTCGTACCGCTGCCCGACAGCGATGCCGAGGACGTTCTCGAACGATTCCAGCTGGTACCCGCGCCGACTGAGAAGGTTGGCGGTTTCCGGGTCGCCGAGATGCGCAAGCTCGACCTGCACCGGCGCCCGGACCCGAGCGTACGCGCGCTCGATCTCGTCCAGCTCCCGGTCAGCGGGGACCTCGCCAAAGCCGAGTCCGACGACCTTGTTGTACGGCGAGCCGTCTTCCGCAAAGCTCGCCAGTCCGCCACCCGCCCGGATCACGAAGCCCCGGCCGTCGCCGAGCCGACGATGCGCCGCCCGAGCGCAGGCCTCGATCAGCCCTGCCTCTGCCCGCTCGATCCGCTCCGCGAGCCCGCGGTCGCAGAAGAGCCGGCCGCTCATAACTCACCCACCGCCGGCGCCCGAAACAGTCGCCGCGACACCTCACGACCGTGCTTCCGAATCAGCATTCGTCCACCCTCGCACCGTCCCACCGCCGCCGCATGTCAAGACATCTCGGTCGCCGGGCCGGTTGCGTCGTGCACGGGGGCACGGCTGGCGAGATCTGTGGTGCGGATGGCGTTGGTGGTTCGCGTCAGATCGGTGACTTGACGTGCCAGGTCCGGGTGGGTGTCGCGGAGTTGTTCGCCGGCTGCGGTGAGCGGCTGGAGCAAGTCGGCGGCGTTGTTGCTGCCCAGTGCGTCGCGGAGGTGAGCGATGGCGGGTGCCGCTCCGGCTGTGGATGGATTCGTCGTGTCGGTCGGCAGTGCGGCGATCTGTCCGGCGAGCTGGCGCAGGGCCGCGGCGTTGTCATGGGCCCATCCGGCGACAGCGCGGTCGCCTGAGCGCCGGTCGCGCGCTGCCTGGACGCGGTCTTCGCGGGTGATGGCGGGATCGTCGGTGGAGTGCGGCTTGAGGCGCAGGTAACGGCGCTCGGCTGCCTGGCGGCTGGCCAGACCGAGCGTGGGTGCGATCTCGGCCCAGGTGGCGCCGCGGTCGCGTGCGGCGCCGACCAGGATCGGCTCCCAGGCGTCGATGGACGAACGGAGCCGATGCAGAGTCGTCAGGGTGGCG
>DASSDE010000266.1:0-8893 GCA_035697365.1 Kribbella sp.
GGACGCCGCGCTCGATCTCCTCGTCGGAGAGCAGCCCGTACACGAAGCGCTTGACCTCGTCGTACGACCGCCAGAGCAGCACGCACTGGACCACGGCCGCGAGCACGGTCAGCGCCATCAGCACGATGCTGACGATCGCCAACGCCCGCAACGGCCGGAACTGCGGCCCGGCCGGACGGTACGGCAACGCCTGATAGGGCCCCTGCTGATACGGGCCCTGCTGGTACGGCCCTTGCTGAGACGGCCCAGGTCCTTGGTATGGCCCAGGTCCTTGGTGCGGCCCCGGATACGGCTGCGTCACCCTTTCACCTCCCCGCAGCCAAAGTTAACCCAAGCCCGGTCTCAGACCGCGGCAAACGCCTCCCGTACGGCGGGCAGCGCCAGCTCCCGCTCAGCCGCCGACAGGCCGATCCGCGTCCGCCGATCGAGCACGTCGTCCTCGGTCAGCGCCCCCTCATGCCGCACCGCGAACCTCAACTCCGCGTACGTCGTCCGCAACCCCGGCGCGATCGCCTCCTGCAACTCCGGAGGACCGTCGATCACCCGCGGCGCCTCGACCCCGTACCGCTGGACGAACCGGGCCGGCGCCCGCACCGCGGCCAGGTGTGCGCGATCCGCCGCCCCGACCAGCGGGATGCGGTGCGTCTCGCACTGCCGACGGACATCGACGTCCGACTGGTCGAGCGCCGTGTCGAGCGCGTCCTGCGCCATCCGCCGGTACGTCGTGAGCTTGCCGCCGACGATCGTGACCACGCCGTCCGGGCTGGTGATCACCGCGTGCCGCCGGGAGATGTCCGCGGTCTTGTCCTCGCCCTTGTGGTGCCCGGTGTCGAGCAGCGGACGCAAGCCCGCATACGTGCCGAGCAGGTCCGTGCGCGTCACCGGCTGCTGGACGGCGGCGCTGATCGTGTCCAGCAGGAAGTCGATCTCCGCGTCGGTCGCCCGCGGTACGTCGCTCACCGGGCCCGGGGCGTCCTCGTCGGTGAGGCCGACGTACACCCGGTCATCAGGCGCGGGGATCGCCATCACGACGCGCCGCAACTCGCCCGGAACCGGCACCGTGAGCACGGCGGACAGCCCGCCGAACACCGACTGCGGCAACACCAGGTGCGTTCCGCGGCTCGGCCGGAGCTTGATGCCGGAGGCAACTTGATCGGCCCAGATCCCGGCCGCGTTGATCACGACCCGCGCGTCCACCGAACGCCGCTCACCGGTCAGTTGGTCGACCAGGACCGCACCGCGCCCTGTGACCTCGGTGGCAGCGACCCGGGTCAGGATGCGGGCGCCGTACTGTGCGGCGGTCCGCGCGATCGCCACGACCAGGCGCGCGTCGTCGTACAGCTGACCGTCCCAGGTCAGGAAGCCGCCGCGCATTCCCTCCGGCCGGAGCGTCGGCGCGTACCGCAGGATCTCGGCCGAGGAGACCCGGCGGGAGTGCGGCAGGTAGTCGTCGCTGGTCCGTGCGAAGGTGCGCAGGACATCGCCGCCGAGGAACGCCGAGCGGAGCAGCGCGGCCTGGACGAACCTTGCCTGCGGCAACCACGGCGCGATCTGCGGAACCGGGTGCACGAGATGCGGGGCGGTGGTCTTCATCAGGATGCCGCGCTCGACGGCGCTCTCGTACGCGATCCCGACGTGCCCGGACGCAAGGTACCGCAGGCCGCCGTGCACGAGCTTCGAACTCCAGCGGCTGGTGCCGAACGCGAGGTCGTGCTTCTCCACCAGCGCAACGCTCAGCCCGCGCGCAGCCGCGTCCAGCGCTACCCCGGCGCCGGTCACGCCGCCGCCGACGACCAGCACGTCGACGGCCTGGAGCGAGTCGAGCTCACGGGCCCGTCGCGCCGCGTTCAGACTCGCATCGCCCACGGTGTTCACGGCTCCCCCCGCCCCCGGCCGGTCATGGCATCAGATACCTGGTGAGCATCACGCGCAGCTCCTCGTCGAGCTTGCTGTACTCGTCCTTCTCGGCCATCACCGGACCGGACACCGCGGACGCCAGCGAGATCAGGATGATCTGCCGGGCCAGCCACACCGGATCGCCGGCCCGGATCGAGTCGTCCGCCTGACCTTGGCGGAGGCCTTCCTCGACCAGTGCGAGGTGCGCGACCGTACTGCTGCCGCGACGCTCCAGCAGGTACGGCGTGAGGAACTCGGGGTCGAGCTCGATGATCTTCCGCATCAACGGGTGCACGCGGGTCTTCGCGACGACCTCGACAACGCCCTCGACCAGGCGGGTCCGGCCGTCGGGGGCGTTCGGCTGGAAGGCGGACACCAGTGCGATCGTCCACTCCCGGGTCATCAGCGCGGCGACCACGGCCTGCACGTTCGGCCAGCGGCGGTACAGCGTCGCGCGGGAGACCTCGGCGTGCCGGGCGATGTCGGCCATCGTCATCCGGCGCATCCCGATCGCGAGCAGCAGCTCGTACGCGGCGTCCAGGATCCGCTCCTCGCCGATCGCGTTCGCCGGCGTGGGACGACTGCTGGTCTCTTGGTCCGATTCGCTGCTACGCTGAGACATCACATGCCAAAGTGTATCAGCGACTTCGGCATCCCGGAACTGTCCAGGGGAGGTGGAGGCCAGGGGGTTCCACCTCCCCTGGACGCTACCTCGCCCAACCACGGAACGGGAGTCAGCCATGACCGAATCCGACCTCCCGGTGGCACAACTCACTCCCGGCCGCTGGGGTGACCCGTCCCACGCCGTTGACCTCCCGGCAGCCGCCCTCGACGCCTTGAAACACCTAGGCATCCAGCACCCCACCGAGTCGGGTGGGGCGGCTGGTGTGACGCCGGCACCTGGACCAGCTGAACTGTCTGCGGCTCAGTTGGCGTTTCTCACCTCAGTCGTGGGCTCGCAGAACGTGCTCTCGGACGTGGACTCTCGATGGGCTCACACGCGTGGCTACTCGACCACCGACCTGCTCCGCTTCCGCGCGGGCGACACGTCCGACATGCCGGATGCCGTCGTCTACCCCGCCTCCCATGACGAAGTACAGGCTCTCCTGACCGGCGCCGCCGAGCACGACCTCGCCGTCGTCCCGTACGCCGGCGGAACCTCCGTAGTAGGCGGCCTCGCACCGTCCCGCCGCTTCGTCACGATCGACCTCCGCCGCTTGGACCAGCTCGTCGACCTCGACGAAATCTCCAGGACAGCCACCCTGCAGGCCGGCGTCCGCGGACCCGCCGCCGAGGCCTTGCTCGCGGAGCACGGCTACACCCTCGGTCACTTTCCCCAGTCGTACGAGGGCGCCTCGATCGGCGGCTACGCCGCGGCAAGATCCAGCGGCCAGTCGTCAGCCGGGTACGGCCGCTTCGACCAGATGGTCGTCGGCCTCACCCTTGCTACGCCGCGCGGCACGATCGAGCTCGGTCGCGCGCCGATGTCCGCGGCCGGTCCCGATCTCCGTCAGCTCGTCCTCGGCTCCGAGGGCGCCTTCGGCATCATCACTTCGGTCGTCGTACGGATCCGCCCGCGCCCGACCGAGCGGCACTTCGAGGGCTGGCAGTTCGAGAACTTCGACGCGGGGCTGACTGCCGTCCGGCGGCTCGCGCAGGACGGACCGCTGCCGACCGTGCTCCGGCTGTCGGACGAGGTGGAGACCGCGGTGAACCTCGCCGACCCGGAAGTTCTCGGCGGCAGCGCGGGTGGAGTCCAGGCGATCATCGGCTTCGACGGCCCGTACAACCAGGCGACCGCGGACGTCCTCAGCGCGGCGGGCGGTACGAATCTGGGCAGCGGACCGGGTGAGACGTGGCGCCTTGGCCGGTACCGGGCGCCGTACCTCCGGGATCCGCTCCTCGACGAGGGCGCACTGGTCGAGACGCTCGAGACGGCGACGTTCTGGTCAGGCATCCCGGCGCTGAAGGCCGCCGTCACGGACGCGCTCGTCGGCGCGCTGAGCGCGACTCCGCCGCTCGTGCTGTGCCACATCTCGCACGTGTACGAGACGGGTGCATCGCTCTACTTCACGGTCGTGTGTGCCCAGGCCGACGACCCGGTCGCTCAATGGCGGGTCGCGAAGGCCGCCGCAAACCAGGCGATCGCCGACGCCGGCGGCACCATCTCACACCACCACGGAGTCGGCACCGACCACCGTGCGGCCTACGCCGCCGAGATCGGCTCGCTCGCCGTCGGGGCCCTCCAAGCCGTCAAGAAGGTCCTCGACCCCGACAACATCATGAGCCCGGGCATCCTGCTCCCGGAGAGCTGACCGAGTGCGGCGGGAGAGGCGGCTCCCGCCGGGAAACCAGTGCCGGAAGTCGCTACCGGCGCACTAGCGATCCTTGCCGTCCAGTGCGCTGTTGATGTCGCGCATTGCGCCGGTCTTCGGCTTCTCGCCCTTGCTGTCGCTCTCGCCGGAACCGCCGCCCTTGCTGACGCCGTCGAGGGCAGCCTTGAAGTTCTTGGAGTCGTTCCGGCTCCAGCCGCCGCCACCCTTCTTCTGGTCGCCGCTCTCGTGGACGTTCTTCGCCATGATTCCTCCGTGCTCTGGTCGGACTTCCACGGTAGGCACGGGGTGGGGTCAGGCCCGCGACCGTTCGATGCTGATGGCAACGCTTGACTTCAAGTTCAGTTGAGGTACGACGGTGTCGGCATGACTCCTGAACCGTCCGAACGTCCTGTCGCTCTCGTCACGGGTGCCTCCGCGGGACTCGGGCTCGCACTGGCGCACGGGCTGGCCGACCGCGGCTGGACCCTGGTGATCGATGCCCGCGGTGCCGAAGCACTCAAAGCCGCCGCCGACGCGCTGTCCGACCGTACCGACGTCTTCCCGCTGGCCGGCGACGTCGCCGACCCTGACCACCGCGCCGACCTGGTCGACGCGATCACCGAGCTCGGCCGGCTCGACCTGCTCGTCAACAACGCCAGTTACCTGGGCCCGAGTCCCCTGCAGGCGCTGGCGGCAGCGGATCTCGACGAGCTGCGTCGCGTGTACGAGGTCGACGTACTTGCGCCGATCGCACTCACCCAAGCTCTCCTGCCTGCACTCACCGCAGCAACCGGCACGCTGATCAACATCAGCTCCGACGCCGCGGTGGAGGCGTACGAGACGTGGGGCGGCTACGGCTCCGCCAAGGCTGCACTGGACCACGCGACGCGGATCCTCGCCGCGGAGCATCCGGCGCTGGCGGTGTACGCCGTCGACCCGGGTGATCTGCGTACGGCGATGCACCAGGCCGCGTTCCCCGGCGAGGACATCTCGGACCGGCCTGAGCCCGCGACCGTCGTGCCGTCGTTCTTGCGGTTGCTGGAAAAACGGCCTGCCAGTGGCAGATACCGGGCGGCCGAGTTCACGCCGGCGGTGACCTCGTGAAGGTGCATCCACACACCAGGTTCGAGCTGCCGGACGCACTGAACGCCGCCGAACCGCCCGAGGCCCGGGGCATGTCACGGGATCACGTGAAGCTGCTGGTCGCGGAGGGGTCGACCGTCACGCACACGCGCTTCGACAGGCTGGGAGATCACCTGTGGCCGGGTGACTTGCTACTGGTCAACACCTCGGGCACGCTGGCGGCCGCCGTCGACGGTCCCACGTACACCGTGCACTTCTCCACACCGCTCGACGACGGCACCTGGGTCGTCGAACTGCGCGATGGTGGTGCGCCGATGTTCGACGGTACGGCGGGGCAACAGGTCGAGCTGCCCGAGGGCGTGCTGACGCTGCTGGCGCCGTACGAGGCTTCACCGAATCGGCTGTGGATCGCGCGGCCTCCGGTAGCCGATGTGCTCGGGTACTTGCAGCGGCACGGGCGGCCGATCACCTACGGCTACGTGGAGAAGCGCTGGCCGCTGGCGTCGTACCAGACCGTCTTCGCTTGCGAGCCGGGCAGCGCGGAGATGCCGAGTGCGGCCAGGCCGTTCAGCTTCGAGTTGGTGAGTCACCTTGCGGCGCAGGGCGTGCTGATCGCGCCGATCATGTTGCATTGCGGCGTTTCCTCGCTGGAGAGCCACGAGCCGCCGCAACCCGAGCGGTACGACGTTCCGATCCACACCGCGCGTTTGGTCAACTGGGTCAAGGCGAACGGTGGCCGGGTGATCGCAGTCGGCACCACGGCCGTACGAGCCATCGAGACGGCCGCGCGGCAAGGCACCGTCGCCGCGTCCCGCGGCTGGACCGACCTCGTCCTGGGCCCGGACCATCAACCCCAGATCGTCGACGGCCTCATCACCGGCTGGCACGCCCCGGAGGCGTCCCACCTCCTGCTACTGGAGTCCGTAGCCGGCCCCGAACAGGTCCAACGCGCCTACAACGCCGCCGTACAACACGACTACCTGTGGCACGAATTCGGCGACAGCTGCCTACTCCTCCGCTCGTGACCCGGCCGGTCAGGCCTTCGTCCCAGTGATCAGGCGTTCGCGATCGAAGACCGCCGAGGCAACCCGCCAGCCGAGGTTGTTCAGCAGGAACAGGACTGCGGCGGCGAGCACGGCCGTTCGCAGGGACGTACCGATGACGTTCAGAGCGATCAGGGTCGTCAGCGCGACGGACGGCAGGCTGGCAACGGTCGACAGTTGCTGGGCCACGCGGACGTCGTTGGATCGGGTGGAGATCACGATCGCGACCCAGATCGAACACCCGGCCAGCAAGGGCGTGAAGACGAGTTGGGCGACTAGGTCCGACGGGCGGATGAGCGCCCCGGCCACCCCGGGCTGCGCGAACAGCGCGACACAGGCCAGGAACAGGGCATAGACGCCATAGGCGACAGCGACCGCGGGGACGAAGGTGGCGAGAGCCTTACCAAGCAGCAGTTCCTCGCGGCGGATCGGTGTGGTGAGCAACGGCTCGAGCGTGCCTTGCTCCCGCTCGCCGACCACCGAGTAGGAGGCGACCAGCGACGGTACGAGGGCCGGGATGCCGAGCATGTACAACAGCACGTGCTCGTGCCGCAGGGCCGGCGATGCCGACGACGCGAGCGCGAAAACACTGACCAAAGGCTGAACCGAGAAGACGAGGGGAATGATCGCCATCCCGACGGCGAGGGTCCGGTTCCGCCGGAACTCGCGCAGCTCCTTGGTGACGATCGCACGGATCAGCCGGCTGTTCACGGTCGTGGCCGATCGGTTTGTCCGTCGTTGCTGACGAGTTCGAGGTAGACGTCTTCGAGCGAGTGGTGCGAGGCGCTGATCGTCAGTACGTCCGCATCGTCCTTCACGAGCGCTCGGGTGACGTCCGGTGCCGCCAGTGTGGCATCCGTCACGGTCAACACGTACGTCGAGCGGCCGTCCTCGTGCCAGCCGATGACGTTCGGCAGGTCCCGGAACACCCGATCTGGTTCCGGGAGCGGATGGGCCGTACGTACGGTGAGCGTCCGCGCGAACAGTTCGTCGCGGAGCTGCTCTGGGCGGCCGATGGTGCGCAGCGTCGTACTGAGGATGGCGACTCGGTCGCAGAGCCGCTCTGCCTCGTCCAGGCGGTGCGTGGTGAGGAAGATGGTGACGCCGCGCTTGCGGAGGCTGTCGATCAGGTCGTGCACCGCGCGGGCGGCGACCGGATCTAGTCCGGAGGTCGGTTCGTCCAGGAACAGCACCTGCGGGTCGCTGAGCAGCGCCCGGGCCAGTGCGACGCGTTGCCGAAGCCCTTTCGACAGTGAGCCACACGCGTCTTTGGCCCGATCCGTGAGGCGCACCGCTTCGAGTACGTCGTCGATGCGGGCGGGTGCCTTTGGCACCTGGTACAGGTCGGCGAAGCAGCGCAGGTTCTCGAGCACACTCAGACGCAGATACAACCCGGGCGACTCGGGCATGATCGAGATTCGGCGGCGGATCTCCACGCCGTTGTCCGGCGTGAGTGCGAGGCCGGCGACGGTGGCCGAGCCGGACGTCGGCGTGAGGAGCGTGCCGAGGGTTCGTACGGTCGTCGTCTTGCCGGCGCCGTTGGGGCCCAGGAATCCGAAGACCTCGCCGTAGCCGATCTCGAACGAAACATCCTCGAAGGCGGCCCGGTGACCGAAGCGCTTGCTGAGTCCATCGGCCGTCAACGCGGAACCGGCCGACGCACCACTGCCTTCGATCACCACGTTCACGGCCCCTCGCTCGAGGCTTCGCTACCCGCTCCCGACGTTACTCCGCAGCCCGGCGTGCGACGAGGCGATTCAGGACGCTTTCGTGGCCGGCTTCGGCCGGGAGATGCGGGTGCTGGAGCGGTCGGCGGACTGGAGAGCGGTGACTGCGTTCGGAGTGTCCGGCGCCGTCGGCCGCTGGACCTGATGCTCGTTGCCGGGTCGCGCCCGTTTGTCCACTGCGCGTGGGCTCATGTGGATGTCCTTACCAGACTGGTCCCCCGTCGGGACGTCACCTGATTAGACGAGTACCCCAACCCCGTTGTCACCTGATTTGATCCAACTGAGCAGAAATTGTGGCCTAGGCCATTTAGTTGCACTTTGAACCGCAGCCACCCCGAAGAAAGGCACGTAGGACGTCGAAGGACCTCTCCGGCGCCTGCCTGAACACCCCATGCCCCACCCCCTCCAACACCTCTACTTGAGTGACAGCGCCGGTCAGTACGTCCGGCAAACGCCGGGCTGCGGCTGCCGGAGATACGGGGTCGTCCTCGCCGGCCAGTACCAGCGTCGGGCAGGTAACCGCGGCCGCGAGCGCTGCGGTCAGTTCGGCAGGACCGCAGCCGCCCGCCCGGAAATGCTCCTGAACCTCGTCGTTGATCAGCGCTCGTGCCCTACGTGCGGTCAGGTCACCGTCGGAAGCTCCGGCGTACAACGGCAACCCGTGTTTGACCCACGCGTTGGTCGCGGCAGGACTGGTGTCTCCGCCGAGGTACCGGGCGGCGGCGTCCCGCGCGACTCGCCCTCCGCGACGCTCGAAGAGCACGGGGGTGTGGATATCGAGAGAAGAGCAGAACGCGGCGACGTCGTCGGCCCAGCGTGTCCACGTCCA
>DASSDE010000267.1:0-6085 GCA_035697365.1 Kribbella sp.
CGGTCCTGGGCGCGGGGGAGGTGCGCAGCGAGGATCTGTCCGTTCCCCGACACCACCAGGCCCCGGGAGCCGCTGGAGGCAGCGTCCTGTACGTCGGCGCGCGAGTAGCGCCACCGGATCTGACCAGTGGCTGCGTCGGACATCACGACACCGTCCGACCGCAGTTCCGCGACCCCACCGGCCGTACCGGTGATGGCGCCCGTTGCCGGGACCTCACGGCTCCACGCCAGCGTCCCGTCGAGCTGGACCGGCTGTTGGGTCGGAGAGATCGTGGTGGTCGTGCTGACCGTGTTGGCCGTCTCCAGGCGCGCCTGGACGAACGGCTCGCCGGCAGAGACCACGACCCACGCCAGCAGCGCTCCACAGACAGCAGTCGCTCCGACGCCCAGCCAGCGCGGAGGAGCTTGTGCGTACGGCGGGGCGAGCCTCAGCCGCCGCGCCAGCGCCAGCAATGCGCCGGCGAGTACCAGTGCGACCGAAGCGATCAGCAGGTACGGCCAGCGTTCCGACATGGCTGCACCGGGCTGTGCGGCCGGCCACCGCCACCAGCACACCCCGATAGCGATCAGGCCGACGGCCGCGAAGACGATCGCCGGAACGACCACGAGCCGTCGGCTGGACCTGCGGAACCACGCACAGGTCAGTGCGGCCGCTACGGCCGTACCAGCGATCGGGGTCCAGACCGGGAACCCGCTGATCTCGTCCGGATCGGCCGGCCACTTGGCGGCCGCACCGAGCCCACGGCCCAGGAGAACCGAGGACGCGACGACCGCGCCGAGCGCGGCGCCGAAGTAGATGACCGGGATCAGCCCGCCGATCGGCCGGGCTGCCCTAGGGCCCAGGGAGCCGACCTCCCGGGTCAGATTCTCCCTGGCCGGTCGCTCCCACTCCTCATGACCTCTGGGGGTGGCGTACAACCGGGTCTCGTCGAGCGACTGCAGGAACGACAGCCGTCCGCGGGCGAAGTCCCGATCGGCGACGTGTCCGTATTCTTGGCGGATCGCGGCGGCGTACTCGTCGTACCGCGCCGTCGGCAGGCTCAGGATCCGCAGGTCCGCGTCGCAGAGCACGGCGCCGTTGCGGTCGTCCTCGGCACAGTCGTGCTTGGCGGTCAGCCGGACCAGCCGTCCGATCTCCGCGACCCGGTCGGCGTTCACGCCGTACGCCGCCAGCTCGAGCTCGGCCAGCTGGGCCGAGACCTCCTCGTTCTCACCGGGGTCGGCCTGCGGGTCGTAGATCGCGTCGTGGAACCAGGCCGCCAGCCGGACGGTGTCCGCGTCGTCGGCGTACTCGGCCAGCTCGTCGATCGTCTCGAGCACCTCGGTCAGGTGCTGCTGGTTGTGATAGTGGCGATGTTGCTCTGCGTAACGAGCCAGCAGGTCGTCGCCCAACGGCTGCGCGTGCGGCAGCAGGCGATTCCACTGGTCGCGCAGGTCCATGGCTATGGAGTCTCGCACCCGTTGGGCGCCCGGAAGGACCGATCGGGGGTTCCCGGATCGGTCCGTGGCCAAAGGGTTATCGGCTCGTCACCTGACCGCTCCGCAGAGTGCGATTCGCCACAAATCGCACGCCGGGAACTGCGTTGCACGTCACACTCCGGCGTCGCCGCGTCGACAGTTGCCACCCGGCCGCTACGCAGAGTCAGCGCAGTGCGATCACGGTGCTCGAGCCGGACGTGAGGACGAGGTTGCCGACGGCCCGCGGATCACGGCCGCAGGAGATCCCCGTGGGCAGCCGGGCCTGGCGGAAGCCGGCCCGGCTGATCACGTTCGCGACGCAGCCGGTGGCTGCGCGGCCAAGGGACACCACTCGGCCGTCCGCGGTCACTGTGACCTTCACCCGCGGACTGACCGGCGCGAGCGTCTGCCAGGCGGTCAGTCCGGTGTTGGCATCGATGGCCGTGACGACTGTCGTGTGGTTCTCCAACGTGCTCGGGCCGGGGCAGTCGACGACGATCAGGTATTTCCCGGCCGCGTTGAGCAGGGTGCGGCAGGCCCAGCTCTTGGGCACTGCCCAGCGCCAGCGGACGTCGCCCGTGCGCGGCTCGATCGCGGTCAGGGCGGACGGTGTGTCGGAGTCGCCGCCGGGCTCGGCCACGACGACCAGACCAGCAACCTCGACCGGCCGGCGGTAGGTGTCGGCGGAGGTCTTGGTCCAGAGCTTCTTGCCCGATTGGACGTCCAGAGCGGTCAGCTCGTCCGGCCGGTCGTCGCAGGTGTGGCTGACGAACGCCAGTACCGTCTCGGCGGTGGCGATGGCTCCCAGTTCGGTGCAGTTGCCTGATTCGTACGTCCAGCGCTCGTGGCCGCTCGGGTCGACGCCGTGCAGCTTGCCGGAGCGCTCACCAATCAGGAGTGGCTGGGACTGCAGTACGAACCTGTCCCGAGTGCGGCCGGACCAGGCAGCCTTGCGATGGCCTGTGTTCGCGTCGAGGAGCAGGTAGCCGACGTCGGCGAACAGGGCCAGTACGTACTCGCCGTTGCCAGTCGCTGTGATGACCGGCTTCTCGTCGGAGTCGGAGCGGCTGTAGCGCCAGCGCATCGCGCCGGTGGTCGCATCGAGCATCTCGACCACTCCGTCCGGGCGGGGGATCGCGACGCCGTACCGGGTGCCGATCGCCTCCTCTGCGCCGGTGCCCAGCACGGTGCCGCTGACCCAGGCGACTCCGCCGTCCAGTACGGATGGGCCGGCGCGGCCTGCCGTACGTGCCGATCCCTCGACGCGCTCGTTGGAGGAGAGCACGTAGTTGCGCGAGAGCGGCTGGACGATCAGCAGGAGGACAAGAGCAATAACCGCCGGTACGGCGAGCCAGGCGAGCTGCTGACCGAGGTTCCGCGCGGGGAGGAAGCGGGCGGTCCGGGTGCGAAGCATTGAGGCCACCAGAGCGGCTGCGCTTGCTATCAGGAGCAGGACCAGTGCGGAGATCACCAGCGGGACACGAAGACCTACACCGATCGCGACGTTCGTATGTGGCGCCTGAGCCCAGGCGACGAGCAGCCCGGTCACGGCCATCGCCAGTACGGCGCCCGCGATCAGCCGGGCGCGCTGGCTGGCGCTGCGGGCGCATCTGAACAGGACAGGTGCGCTGAAGAACGAGACGACCGCTAGTACCACCGTTGGCCAGCCGACCTCGTCCTGTGCTGCGGGCGTCTGCCAGGACGCACCGGAGGCCGCGATCGCGACCACCGCGGCCGCGATCGCTGTGAACGTGGCGGTGGCTGTGAGAGCGGCCTGTTGCCAACCGCGCCAGGGGGCAGGCAGTTCGCTGTCCAGACCGGCGAGCTCCGACTCCAGGTTGAGGCGTGCGACTTGACCAAGCCGTTGTCGCGCCAGTTGGGTGCGGTACAGGTGTCCGTCGAGAAGGTCGCGAACCTCGTCGTACCGGTGCTCGAGCGCAGCCTTCCGCTCGCCGGCGTCCCGCCGTACCTCGGCCGTGTGGACGGCGTACCGGGTGGGGTCGGAGGCGAGGATGGCGTTGACGGCGTCCAGCAGTACATCGCCGTTCGCGTCGCGGCGGGGTGGGGCGTAGGAGTCCGGCGCCGGTGCGGCGAGGTCACCGGTCAGTCGGATCAGTCGTGTGACCTCGGCGATCCGGATGGACGGGACGCCGTACTGCGGGAGCAACTGCTCGGCCAGTTGGGCCGATGCCTCGGCGTCCTCGGGTGGCGTACCGTCGGGCTCGTGGACCGCGCGGTGGAACCAGGCCGCCAGCCGGACGCTGGTCGGATCGGTCGACAGCTGGATCAGCGAGTCCAGCGCGGTGAGGACGATGTTCAGGTACTGGTCGCGGTACGCGCGGCGGGCGCGGTCGACGTACCTGGCGACCAGATCGTCGGCCAGCGGGGCAGAGCCGGGCAGCAGTTCAGCCCACCGCGCCCGAAGATCCACCACCGCTTCAGTCTGCCAGCCGCACTTCTACAACCAGCCCTCGATCACCCCACCGCAACTTTGCGGTTGGCTACTGCTTCGCCGACAGCACGCCGGTCAGCAGGCCCGGATACAGCTCCTCGAGGTCGTCGCGGCGGAGCAGGCTGATCCGCCGGGTGCCGTCGGTGTGGGTCGAGATGACGCCGGCCTCGCGGAGGATCTTCAGGTGGTGCGCCCGCGTGGACGCGGTGACCGGAAGCTCGATCTCGCCGCAGCAGATCCCGGCCGGGGCATCGGACAGCGCCCGGACGATGGTCAGCCGGACCGGCTCGCCCAGCGCCTGCAGAACAGTCTCGACGCGGATCTCGGCCCTCTCCGGCTGCGGAAGGACTTTGGTGGTCACGGGGCCTCCCGGCCTGGACTGAGGAGCGGAGGGAGCGAAGCGACCGGAGTGACGAGGGAAGGCCGGGAGTCGAAGCCCCGGGACCCGCCGCGCCGGAGGCGTGGCATTAGGAGAGCCATGGGTCCATTCTACGACGCCTGTCGAAGTTCGATGAACTTCGTAGTACGATGACGGTCGAACTAATGATCACGTCACCGGAAGGCTCTTTCGATGTCCGCACGGATCTACTTGCTCGGCGCCGGCGCGTTTGCGGTCGGCACCAGCGCGTACGTCGTGTCCGGGGTGCTGCCCGACGTCAGCTCCGAGCTGCACGTCTCGCTGACCGCCGCGGGCCAGCTCGCCACCGCGTTCTCCCTGTCGTACGCGATCGGTGCGCCGATCCTGTCCACGCTGACCGGCCGGTGGGAGCGCCGTACCCTCCTGATCGCCGCCCTGGTCCTGGCCGCGCTGGGCAACCTGATCGCCGCCGTGGCCGTCAACTACCCGATCCTGATCGTCGGACGCGTCGTCGCGGCCTTCGGGGCTGCCGTGTACACCCCGGCCGCCACACTGTTCGCCACCAGCCTGCTGCCACCTGAAGAGCGCGGGAGGGCAGTGGCGATCGTGTTCGGTGGCCTCACGTTCGCCCTGGTGCTCGGCGTACCAGCTGGCACGTTGCTGGGCCCGACGCTCGGTTACAAGGGCGTCTTCGCACTCATCACCGCAGTCGCCGTACTGGTCGCTATCGTCGAGCGCACCGCGCTTCCGAAGCTTGACGCACCACCTGTGGTCGGCCTGCGCGAACGCTTCGCCGGAGTGACCGACCGGCGAGTGCAGATCATCTTGGCGATCACCGTGCTCGCTGTGCTTGCCGCGTTCAGTGTCTACATCTACATCGTTCCGCTGCTCAAGCACACCGCAGGACTGAGCGGTAGCGTCACAAGCCTGCTGTTGCTGATGTACGGCGTGGGCGCAGTGATCGGCAACTTCCTCGGTGGCCGTGTCACCGACCGGTTCGGCAGCCTGCGCACCCTGGTCGTCCTGATGCTCGGCATCACCGCGGTATTGGCCACGCTCGACCTGACACTGACCACAACGGTCGGCGCCGGAGCCGCCCTGGTGGTGTGGGGCATGCTGACCTGGGCGTTCAACCCCCCGATCCAGAACCTGCTCATGGAGCTGGGAGGCGGTTTGCTGATCTCCCTGAACGCCTCCGCGATCTACCTGGGCGCCGGACTCTCCGCTGTGGTCGGTGGACTGGTCATCCAGGCACTCGGTGTCGGCTATCTCCCGGTGCTGGGGTCCGTACTGTCGCTCGTGGTGGTCGGCCTCGTCTACGTGCTGTGGCGCGACCCGTCGCTGCAGCGGGTGGAGCAGTTGGAGCGTGAGGAGGACATCTACGTCACGGCGGCCGCCGACTGACGAGGACCTCGTGTAGGGCACTCTTTGCCCCATGCGTCTGCTTGCCGGTGTGCTGTTGCTCGCCTCGACTCTGACGGGCTCCACCGAGCCGGCGTCAGTGGTCGACGGGTGGAAGTCGTCACCCGTGTACGTCGAGCCGACGCAGAAGGCACTGGTGTCCGAGAAAGACGCGGCTGAGCTGGCCGAACGTGTGAGCGGGCACGACCCGGCGATTCATATCGCGGTCGTGCCCGCTGCCGTACTCAACGACGGGAGCGGCGACAACAGCATCGCGGCTCACAAGTACGTCGACGCGGTCGTGGACCTGCAGAAGGCCGACGGCATCTACCTGATCGTGTTCGGTGGTGCGATCACGTGGGGGAGTGCGGTCGGGGTGGACACACCGATCGCGGAGATCCTGACCGACGAGCTGGG
>DASSDE010000268.1:0-8780 GCA_035697365.1 Kribbella sp.
GCGACGCTCGCCCGGAACGCCGGCCAGTCCGAGACGTACAGCCGTCCCGGGTAGAGCGAGTCGCCGGCCAGCAGCAGCCGGGTCTCGCGGTCGTACACCGCGATGTGCGACGCGTGGTGCCCGGGGATCGGCAGCACGTCCAGCACCCGCCCGCCGAGGTCGAACTGCACCACGCCGTCCGGCCACTCTGCGAACCCGAAATAGTTCTGGACGGCCTCGGGGGCGCGGCCGACCGCCTGGGGGAACTCCGCGTCGCCGCCGACGTGGTCGCCGTGGCCGTGCGTGTGCGCGACGACCAGCTCCCGCTCGCCGGCCAGCTTCTCGATCAGTGGGCGCAGCGGCACGTCGCCGGTGCCGGTGTCGAGCAGCAGGGCGCGCTCGTCGCCGAGCAGCAGGTAGAGGAACGGTCCTTCGAAGCTGGTCCGGAGCGACTGGCGGATGATCGCCGTCCGCTCGTCGAACCAGTGCACTTGATGATCGGGCGTGGACGGATCGGTGCCGTCGTCCCAGTGACCGGGGAAGCTCATCGAAGAATTGTCGGTGCCGGCAGCGACAATTGGCGAGTGCGAAATGATCCGTCGGTGCTGCACGTCGACCTGGACGCCTTCTTCGCGGCGGTCGAGCAGCGGGACAAGCCGTCGCTGCGGGGCAAGCCCGTGGTGGTCGGCGGGATCGGCGCGCGCGGCGTCGTGTCCACCGCCTCGTACGAGGCTCGCAAGTACGGCGTCCGCTCCGCGATGTCGACCGCGGAAGCGCGTTCGCGCTGCCCGCACGCGGCGTACCTGAGTCCGCGGTTCGAGGTCTACCGGCAGACCAGCAAGGCCGTGATGGCCGAGATGCGGGCGCTGTCGCCGCTGGTCGAGCCACTGTCGGTGGACGAGGCGTTCATCGACCTGACCGCGAGCGGGCTGTCCGGCCTGACCGTCGAGGACGTGGAAGCGATCGCGAACGATCTGAAGGCCGCGATCCACAAGGTGAGCGGCGGCCTGACCGCGTCCGTCGGTGCCGGCACGTCCAAGCTGATCGCGAAGATCGCCAGCGATCTGGACAAGCCGGACGGTGTGGTGGTGGTCCCGGCCGGCACCGAGGCCGAGTTCCTGGCGCCGATGCAGGTCACCGTGATCCCCGGGGTCGGTCCGGCGACGGCGCAGCGCCTCGGCATGGCCGGCGTCCGGACCGTCGCCGACCTGCAGCAGCTCGACGAGGACGAGCTGATCCGCCAGGTCGGCTCGGCGCACGGCACCAGCCTGCACCGGCTCGCGATCGCGGCCGACGACCGTCCGGTGGTGAGCGACCGGGAGACGAAGTCGGTGAGCGTCGAGGACACGTTCGAGACCGACATCATCGACCGGGCGCTGCTCGCCGCGATCGCCGACCGGATGGCGCACCGGGTCGCGGAGCGCCTGCAGAAGGCACAGCTGTCGGGCCGGACGGTCACCGTCAAGACCCGGATGCACGACTTCACCACGCACACCCGCTCGTCGACGCTGGCCGGGCCGACCGACGACGCGCGGGTGGTCGCGCGGGTCGCGCGCCGGCTGCTCGAGGAGAGCGACATCGGCGGCGGCATCCGGTTGCTCGGCGTCGGGGTGTCCTCGCTCGCCGACTGGATCCAGGACGACCTGTTCACCGACGACGAGCACGCCGAGAACCCGGTCGAGGTCGTCGAGCTGCCCGCCCGTCCACGCGACCAGCTCGGTTTCCATCCCGGCCAGGACGTCACCCATCCCGACCACGGCCACGGCTGGGTCTGGGGGTCGGGCCGCGGCCGCGTCACGGTCCGCTTCGAGACCGCCGACACTCCCCCGGGCCCGGTCCGGACGTTCTCGGTCGACGACCCGGCACTGACGAAGATCCAGCACACCCCCGCGGACGCCGACGACGGCTGAGTCAGTGCCGCAATCGCACCGACAGGCAGGTGACGCAACCCTCGAGCTTCTCGAACTCGCCGATGTCGACCACGACCGGCGTGTACCCGAGCTCCTCGAACAGCGCAGCGGATTTCGGCGCGGACGCCGCCATCAGCAGCCGGCCCTCGCCGAGCAGTACGACGTGAGCGCCGGCCTCCTCGGGCACCGGACGGAAACTGTCAAAGGCGGCGACGTCGTCGACGAGCGGCTCGTACCCGATCACGGTGCCGTCCGGCAGCGCGGTCACGGCCGACTTCAGGTGCAGCACCTTCCGTACCGGTACGGCGCGTACGTCGGCGCCCAGCGGCGCGAACGCCGCGCGCAGTTGCTCGATGCCGGCCGCGTTCGTCCGCCCGCCCTGCCCGACGTAGATCGTGCTGCCGATCTTCAGTACGTCGCCACCGTCAAGCGTCCCGGGCTCCGTGATCCGTACGATGCGACAGCCCTGCGCGGCCACTGTCTCCGCGGCTGCTGCCGCCTCACCGCGCCGCTCGTCGGCCCCTGCACGGGCGATCACCGCGAGGTCGCCGTACACGACCATCGTGTCCTCGACGAACACACTGTCCGGGCAGTCGTCGATCGGCGGCACCTCGACCGTCGTCCAGCCCGTGCCGTGCAGCGCGTCGACGTACGACTGCCACTGACGCTGTGCAAGGCCGACGTCGACCGGCCGGCGTTCGAGGTGGGTGACGAGTCCCTCGGCGAGGCGCGGACTCGGGCGGCGGATCAGCGCTGTCGTCATGGCTGCAGGTTATCCGGCCGTGCAGCCGGCTCAGAGCGTCACAGTGAGGCCCTCATCGGCTGCGAGTACTTTGCCGGCGAAGAACTGTTCCGCTTCGGCAATCGATATCGAGCGGTCCGAGCCTGGCCAGAAATGCGTGAGCAGTAGGCGCTGTGCGCCGCGGGCTGCTTGTGCGGCTTCGGCGGCGGACATCAGGAAGTGGTCGGGCGACTCGCCTTGGTACGTCGCGTCCGCGATGAACAGGTCGGTGCCCTCAGCGAGCCTGCGGTGATCCGGCGACGGGCCGCTGTCACCCGTGTACGCGACCGAGACGCCCGGCGCCGTCAGCCGCACACCGAGGTTCGTCTTGTAATGCGGCAACTCCACCGTCAGAACGTCGAACGGACCGATCCGCGTCGTCGACGCCAGTTCGTGAACGTCGAACACCTCCGCCGGATCCGGGTTCGGTTCAAGAGCCCGCAGTACGTCGAGAACGCCCGGTGCGCAATGCAGCGCGACGGGCGGCGCCGTTGGAGCCTCGTAATGCCGGACCCGGGCCAGACCGCTCACGTCGACGCAGTGGTCCGGGTGCTGGTGCGTCACCACCACCGCATCGACCTCGCCGCGCGGGCAGTGCTCGAGCAGTCGCGGCAGCGTGGCGTACCCGAGATCGAGCACGACCCGAAACCCGTCGTACTCCACCAGAAAGCCGGCACAGGCGCGACCCGCCTCGGGCCAGGCTCCGCACGACCCCAGAACGGTCAGCGACCGGCTCACCGGGCTGCTCAACGGGTCGCGAACGGCTGGTTGGTCGGCACGATCTCCTTGCCGAGCGGCAGCAGCGAGACCGGAATCAGCTTGAAGTTCGCGACGCCGAGCGGGATGCCGATCACGGTCAGGCAGAGCGCGATACCGGGGGCCAGGTGGCCGAGCGCCAGCCACCAGCCGGCGAAGACGATCCAGATCAGGTTGCCGAGCAGCGCGCCCGCTCCGGCGCTGCGCTTGTCGACGACGGTCCGCCCGAACGGCCACAGCGTGTACCCGGCGATCCGGAACGACGCGATGCCGAACGGGATCGTGACGATCAGCACGCAGCAGATGATCCCGGCGAGCGCGTACCCGATCGCCAGCCAGAACCCGGCCAGCACCAGCCAGATCAGGTTGAGAAGCGTCTTCATGTCTCCCAGCGTGCCACCCGGCGGGTGTGATCCCGTACGAGTTCGGCGACAAGTCCGGGATCGTTCCGGGGCATCCAGTGGCCGCCCCTGATCACCTTCACGGTGAGGTTCGGGGCCCAGCGCGCAACATCGGTCTGCAGCGGTGTGGTGACGAACGGATCGGCGTCGGGTGCGACAGCGAGTACGGGTACGTCGGTCCTTCGTGCAGCTGGTCTGAGGAGGCGTGGCAGGACGTTCGCGCGGTAGAGCTTCATGCCGTTCACGTAGTCGCCGATCGAGCGGCGGTCGTCCGGATCCTGCCGTTCGAGGCGGTTGAAGGCACGATGCGCCCAGCCCTTGCGCCAGCCACGCTCCGGAAGCCACGGGAGGTGGAAGTAGAAGATGTACCAGGAGTGGATCAGTTGGCGGAGTGCAGGCCGATTCAGCCGCCGGATGAAGTACCCCGCGTGATCCAGTGACGGTCCCGAGATCGAGACGAAGGAAGCGACGCGGTCCTGCAGGCGAGTATCGGTGACGAAGTGCCAGGACTGGATGGAGCCCCAGTCGTGGGCGAGTACGTGCACCGGCCGATCCGGTGACACCTGGTCGATGACCGCTTCGAAGTCCTCTTGCAGACGGTTCAGCAAGTACGCAGACGTACTGCGCGGATGATCCGACGCGCCGGCCCCGCGGACGTCGTACGTCACCACCTGGAAGTCGTCGGTCAGCAACCCGGCGACCGGATCCCACAACGCGGCACTGTCCGGATAGCCGTGCACGCAGACCAGAACAGGCGCGCCGGGATCGCCGTACGTGGAGAAGGCGATCCGGGTGCCGTCGGCGCTAGTAACTGTCGACGTCGAGGGTGGCAAAGGTCATCCCCGCTTTCATCAGGCGCTCGCGCAGAGCAGGGCCCATGGCCGCGGCCGTGGTGGTCTGGCCGGCGGTGTCCGGCAGGTCGTCGAGTGCCAGGCAGAGCGCGCTCTCACCGAGCATCTTCGCGGTCTCGTCGTACCCGGGGTCTCGTCCCGCAACCTCTGTGATCACCTGTTTGCCGCCGCCACGGCCGACGAATCGCACGTTGAACCACGACCGCGCCCGGGTCTCGGCGTTCGGCCCGTCGCCCGGCTGCAGCCGGTTCAGCAATGTGCTGCGGATCGGCGGGACCTGAGCCCCCGCGACCAGCAGACCGACACCACCGATGCCCGCGGCAACAGTCGGCAGGTGCTTCACGGCGGCATAGTGCGAGTAGCGGAAGTCGGGGCCGTAGCGATCGAGCAGCCGTCCGGAGAACCCGACGATCTGCGGATCGATGGTCGGCAGCGGAACCGCCCAGAACCCTTGCTGACGGTGGATCCGGCCCGCCACCGCCCGGGCCTTCCGTCCGTCCGGACGAGGCTCCGCGGCGCGACGGGCGCGGTGCGCGTCGAGGTTCTGCTTCGGTCGCGAGAACGCCGTGATCGCGGTGTGGAACGTACCACCCGAGGGACGTCCGCCGGCGCGGAGCAGGCCGTCGACCTGGATCGGTACGTTCTCCGGCAGTTGCTCGACCGTGTACTACACGCCGAGGTCGTACGGGATCGAGTCGAAGCCGCAGGCGTGGATGATCCGCGCACCGGTCCGCGTCGCGCGCTCGTGGTACCGCACGTACATCCGGTCGGCGAACTCCGGCTCACCGGTCAGGTCGAGGTATCCCGTGCCCGCCTCGGCGCAGGCCGCGACCAGCCCCTCGCCGTACTGGATGTACGGGCCGACCGTCGTCGCGACAACCTTCGTCGACCCGGCGAGCTTGCGCAACGACTCCGGGTCGGTGGCGTCGGCGTACACGATGTCCCTGCCGAACCGCTCCAGCTTCGCTTTGTTGCGTCCGGCAACGGCCCGGCGCAGGCCCTCGGGCGCGTTCTTCTCCAGGTACTCCGCGGTGAGCGCGCCGGTGAAACCGCTCGCACCCAGCAGGACGATGTCGTACGCGCGGCTCACTGGTGCGCGGCCTTCTCCGAGTCGGCCAGGCCACCCGCGCCGGACGGCTGCGACGAAGCCTCGGCGCCGCGCGCCTGTACGTCGGCGAGCGCGGCCGCGTCGGCCTTCGGCACACTGAACCGGGAGCCGGCCTCGATGATGTGCGGCAGCGCCCAACGGATCACCTTGAGCGCACCGATCCAGCCCGGCACGTGCACCGTCCGCGAACGCTTCTTGATGCCCTCGACGAACTTGTCCACCGCGAAGTCCAGCGGGTACGTCTTGCTCACCATCGGGATGCCGGTCCGCACCTTGCCGAACACCGGATGCGTGTCGACGCCGCGCACCATGTCGGTGTCGACGAACGTCATGTGCGCGACACCGACCCGTACGCCGAGGTGCTTGAGCTCCGGGCGCAGCGTGTCGCCCATCGCCTCGACGCCGGCCTTGGCCACGTTGTACGACGCCAGGCCCGGGATGTGCACGATCGCGGCAAGGGAGGACACCAGCAACAGGTACCCCTTGCTCTCCAGCAGATGCGGCAGCGTGAGATGGACGGTGCGCCAGACGCCGAGCAGGTCCACGTCGAGCACCCGCTCCCACGCCTTCGGGTCCATGCTCCGGGTGAATCCCGGCGCCGCGATCCCGGCGTTCGCCATCACGACGTCGATCCGGCCGTAGCGCTCCGCGACCCCCTCGACCGCCGCCTGCAGCGAGTCGACGTCGGTGACGTCGGCCTCCCACCAGCCGGCGTCCGGGCCACAGTCCTCCGCGACCTTCTTCAGTTCGTCCGGCTCCAGTCCGACGAGCGCGAGCTGCGCGCCGTCCTGAGCCAACTTCCGGGCGACCGCGGCGCCGATCCCCCGGGAGGCTCCGGTGACGAGCACGACTTGACCGGCCAACGGACGCATCGGGAACCTCCAGCTTGTTGAGTGGATACTCAACAGTAAGTGCTTGTTGACCATTTACTCAATAGACTGTCCCCTATGAGCCCGACCACTGCCCGCCTGCGCCCCGACGAACGCCGGGCGCAGATCCTGGAGGTCGCGCGCCAGGTGCTGCTCGCGGACCCGCATCGCGAGCTCACGGTCGAGCGGGTCGCCGCCGCGGCCGGCGTCTCCCCCGCCCTGCTGTTCCACTACTTCGGTTCGAAGAAGAAGTTCCAGTACGCCGTCATCGAGGAGGCCGCCGCCGAGGTCATGCTGCGGACCGCCCCGGATCCCTCGCTGCCTCCGGACGAACAGCTCCGCGCCGGGATCCGGGCGTTCGTCCGCGCCGTTCTCGAAGCGCCGCAGCTGTACCGCGCGACGCTGCTGATGTCCGCGGCCGGCGACCCCGAGATCCGCGCACTGCACTCGCAACTGCGGCAGGTCTTCAGCCAGTGGGTGATCGGCGCGGTCGCTCAGCGTGGCATCGAGGTCACCCCCGTCGTCGAGCTCGCCTGCCACGGCTGGCAGGGTTACGTCGAACAGACCCTGTTGACCTGGATCGACGACCCGACCGTCCCGCCGGACGCCCTCGAGCACCTGTGCGCGCAGTCACTGGACGCGATCTTGTCGACAACCCAGCCTCTCGACGACGTTCCGAATGAGTGACAGATGAATAAGCTCTTCCTGATCCTCCACATCCTCGCCGCGATCCTCTGCGTCGGTCCGGTCACGGTCGCGGCCAGCATGTTCCCGCCGATCGCGCGCCGGATGCTCTCCGCGGAGACCTCGGACACCGGCGGTCTGGACGTGCTCCACCGGATCACCCGCCTGTACGCCTGGGTGAGCCTCGCCGTCCCGCTGTTCGGCTTCGCGCTCGCGGGCAGCATGCACGTGATGGGCGAGGCCTGGCTGATCATTTCGATCGTGCTCACGCTGGCCGCCGCCCTGGTGCTGGCGTTCCTGGTCGTCCCGGCGCAGTCTGCCGTACTCGCCGTCGCCGGTGGCACGCCCGAGGCTCGCAGCGGTGTGCTGTCGAAGGCGAAGCTGCTCTCGATGACGAGCGGGATCTTCGCTCTGCTCTGGCTGGTCGTCCTGGTGCTGATGATTGTGAAGCCGGGTCATCACAGAGGGTAGGGTTTCGCCGTGCTGACGGTTGCGACGGTGAATGTGAACGGGATCAGGGCCGCCTTCCGGCGCGGGATGGCGCCGTGGCTCGAGGACACCGACCCCGACCTGTTGCTGCTGCAGGAAGTTCGCGCGTCGGACGACGTCCTGCGGGAGCTCCTCGGCGCGGACTGGAACATCGCGCATGCCGAGCCGGCGATCGACGGGCACAAGGGCCGCGCCGGAGTCGCGGTGGCGAGCCGCCGGCCGATCAAGGACGAACGCACCGAGATCGGCCCGGAGCGCTTCACCGGGACCGGCCGGTGGGTCGAGGCGGACGTGGTCCTCGACGACGGATCGACGTTGACGGCGGTCAGCACGTATGTGTTCACCGGAGAGTTCGAGACCCCGCCGCGCCAGGAGGAGAAGTACGCGTTCCTGGACGCGATCACGCAGCGGCTGACCGAGCTACGGGCGGACGGCCGGCACGTACTGATCTGCGGCGACCTGAACATCGCGCACCGCGAGGAAGATCTGAAGGCCTGGAAGGCGAACCGTAAGAAGAGCGGCTTCCTGCCCGAGGAACGCGCCTGGCTGGACCGCCTGTTCGCGGCCGGCTGGGTCGATCTCGGCCGCAAGTTCGGCGGCGACGGCCCCGGTCCGTACTCGTGGTGGTCCTGGCGTGGCAAGGCCTTCGACAACGACGCCGGCTGGCGCATCGACTACCAGATCGCCTCCCCCGAGCTCGCCGGCGCCGCGTCGGCCTGCGTCATCCACCGAGCCCCGAGCTACGCCGAACGCTGGAGCGACCACGCCCCGGTCGTCGCCACTTACGACCTTTAGGCCACCTACTGTGGCGGCATGCTCGCCCGCCGTCCTGATGATCCACGGGGTTCCGTACGCCAAAGGGCGACCCCTACCCTGCAGCTGCAGCTCATCGGCGTACCGAACGGGCGGCACGGGTCCGGGGTGGGGTCGCAGGTAGTCTCGCCGCATGCCT
>DASSDE010000269.1:0-9268 GCA_035697365.1 Kribbella sp.
TGGCGGGGACTTCGAGGCGCTGCTTGAGCTGCTCGATCCGGAGGTCCTGCTGCGGGCGGACGCGGGTACGGCGAGTGCGCAGTACGCCGGACCTGCCGTGTCGAAGCTGGTCCGTGGGGCGCGGGAGGTCGTGGAGCAGGCGCTCATGTTCAGCCAGATGGCGCCGTACCTGCAGGTGGCGTTGATCAACGGCATGCCTGGCGTCATCACCGTCGTCAACGGGAGGCTGATGGGCGTGATGGCGGTGACCGTCACGCAAGGCCGGATCAGCGAGATCGACATCCTCGCGGACGTCGACCGGCTCGAGGTCATCCCGCTACCAGCCTGAGTACGCGACGGGCCTGCGCCTCTGCGGTTCCTGGTGGGTTGCGGTGCGCGCTCGGGCCGCCGGGCCCGATCAGCATCAGCCAGAACCCCGCCCAGAGCAGCCGGGCCGCCTGGTACCGCTCGGGCTCAGGAGCGAACCGCCGTACCAGCCTGGTCGGATCTGTCGCCCGCCACGACAGGTGCTCCACCAGGTTGGCCAGCTCGACAGTACGGTCACCCAGACCAGCGTCCTCAAAGTCGACGACCCGTACGCGCCTGCCGTCCCACAGGTAGTTACTGAGGTTCGGATCGCCATGGGCAACCACAGGGTCCAGTACGTCCGTGAGATCGCACGGTGGGTCGTCAAGCCACGCCGTGGCCGCTTCGGCGATCACACCGTCTGTTTCGCGGAGCGCGCCCAGGCCGGTGTGGGTGCGGGAGAGGAGTGCGGCGAGGTCGGTCGGTGCTAAGCCTTCGGGCGGGACCGACCACAGGGTCTGTAGGGCGTCGCCGACGGCTGTGAGTTGGGCGGGCGTGAGTGAGCCGTCGAGAGGCTCGCCTGGTGTTCGGGTCATCGTGATGACGGTTGTTGATCTGCTGAGCGGGGTGGGGGCCAGGTCCGGGGCGGCTTTGGACAGGAGGGTGAGGGCGGTCCACTCGCGGGTGGGCTCGTCGCGGGACCAGGAGATGAAGCGCTTGGTGACGGTGCTGCCGGAGATCTCGATCGCGTGGGTCATCGAGAAAAGTTTGCCGGGTCGTGTCGATCAGCGGGCGTTCCCTTCGACGTACAGGCAGAAGCAGCTACGGCGAGGGAGTTGACCGGATGTCTACGCAGGTAGTGGTGGCGGGCGCGCG
Source organism: Kribbella sp. (assembly GCA_035697365.1). Classification (GTDB taxonomy): domain Bacteria; phylum Actinomycetota; class Actinomycetes; order Propionibacteriales; family Kribbellaceae; genus Kribbella. Next base: position 1,162 of record DASSDE010000269.1, read on the forward strand.
TGATGTCGTGGCGGGGCTGTTGGGGGCCGGGTTCAACGGCGCCGTACGGCTGCCGGGTGAGGCGGAGTACGACGAGCAGCGGCGGTCCGTGATCCCGTCGGTGGACTCGCGCCCCTTGCTGATCGCGGAGGCGTACGGGCGGACGGACGTCCAGGCTGCGGTCCGCGCAGCTCGTGAGTACGGCGTGCCGCTGGCTGTGCAGGCGACCGGCCATGGGACGCGGGTGCCCGCGGACGGCGGGATCCTGCTCAAGACAACGTCGATGACGACCGTCCTGATCGACCCCGAGCGGCGGATCGCGAAGGTTGCGCCGGGTGCTCGCTGGGGCGCGGTGCTGGACGCGGCGCGGCAGTTCGGGCTCGCCCCGCTGTCCGGTTCGCACCGGGATGTCGGCGTCACTGGCTACACGCTCGGTGGTGGGGTCGGATGGCTGGCCCGCAAGTACGGGTTCGCGGCCGACAGCGTGGTCCGCGCGGAGGTCGTCACCGCCGACGGCCGCTTCGTCACCGCGAGCGCCGAGCAGCACCCGGACCTGTTCTGGGCGATCCGTGGCGGCACCGGCAACTTCGGCGTCGTGACCTCGCTGGAGTTCCGTCTGTACCCGGTCCGCGAGGTGCACGCCGGCATCGTGTACTACGGCATCGACCGCGCCGCCGCGATCCTCCGCCGGTACCGCGACTGGACCGCGACGATCCCCAACGAACTCAGCACCGCCGTCGTCCTGACCCGTGTCCCCGGCACCGAGCAGCGCGCCGTCGCGATCAAGGTCCTGTACGCCGGCCCGTCCGAGCTCGGCGAGCACCTGCTGAAGCCGCTCTTCGAGGCCGGCGGCCCGCGGCTCGCCGGTGAACTCCGGACGATCGAGTACGCCGACGCCGCGATGGGCGGAACGCCCGCGCGCCATCTCGACTTCCTGGACACGCTGACCGACGAGGTGATCGACATCGTCGCCGAACTCGAGGACGCGACGGTCGAGGTCCGGCACTGGGGCGGCGCGATGGCGCACCCGGGCCCTGGCGCCGGGCCGGTCGGTCACCGGACGGCCACGTACTCGCTGATCATCGACCGCGAGGTCGCGGAACTGCTGCCGTGCTCGGGCCGTACGTTCGTGAACTTCCTGGGCGATCCGGGTCGGACGGACACCGCGTACACCCCGGAGGATCTCCGGCGGCTGCGTACGGTGAAACGCGCCTACGATCCGGCGAACCTGTTCCGTCTCAACGCCAACATCAGGCCCTGAGGATCAGACGGTGCCCGTGTTGCCGTAGACCGTCACATGGACGTGATCGTAGTGGTTCGCGGTTGTGCCGCCGCGGTCCTCCATCGCACGCCAGCCCTCGCTGCTGCGCTGAACCGTCCAGATGTGCTGCTGCCAGATCAGCTGGCTGACGCCGAGCTTCTTGTAGTTGGCGTGCAGCCAGTCCGCGACCTCTTGGCCCTCGGAGCCGCTGACCATGATGTCGAGCGCGTGACCCGTCGAGTGCTCGGAGCCGCTGTCGCCGGACCGCAGACCGCCGTACGACGTGATGTCCGGGAACTTCGCGCAGATGGCCCGGTGTACGCGGATCGCGTCCTGCGTCAGGCCGTCCTCGACGCCTGAGCCCGACTTGCAGGCCGACTGCGAGATCGACCCGGAGACGCTCGCGACCGGCTTGGAGTTGGCCAGGTACTGCGCCTTGACCCAGCGGGACTTGCCGTTGCTGACGACCTCGGCGTACAGACCGTCTACCTTGCCGGTGATCGAGACCTTGGTGCCCTTCGGCAGCACGTCCAGAAGGATGCCGGTGAGCGGGAGGGACCACAGGTTCACATCGGTGGTGGTGTACTTCGTGCCGGTGATCTTCGGCGGGGCGACATCCTGCGCGGCGCGGGTCTTGGCCGCGGTCGGCTTCGGGATCGGCGCCTGCTTCTTCAGGTGCTTGGCCGTCGGGGTGGTCTTGGGCTTCGGCGTGGCGCTCGGGGTCGCCGTGGTCGGGTTGATCGGCGGACGCAGGGCGTCCCGGCTGATGGTGGTGTCGCGCGACAGCTGCAGGGACGAGCTGGCGAGCGGCTGGTCGAGCTGAACGTGGTGCGTGGGCAGTGCGGCGGCCGAACCGGTGGCCACCATCGCCACCGCCGCGCCGGGAATCGCCACCTTCGCGATACCGGGCTTGATCACCTTCGGGCGCGCTTGCCGGTGCCGCGCCTGTCTGTGCCGTCCTTCAGCCACTTGCCCAACCCAATCTGCCGAGACCAAAACGTTATCGACCGGAGGAGTCAAGCACACATCGCCGCGCCGGTTCGAATCGGCCTCGACTCTTAACGCATTACGAACATCCCCAGGCGCCCGCTCGCCGTGATCCGACCGCTATCCGGAAGTTACCGTTCCGACATCAAACGCTTGGTGGGCAGATGGCCGCCGTGATCGCGACTGCCAGGTGGTCGCGATACCGCTCCGGCGACCAGCCGCGGTGCAGGACGAGCAGCTCGTAGAGCTCGATCGAGATGTAGGTCCACAGGATGTCGGCGACCTCGGTGAGCGTGATGCCGGGGCGCAGGTCGCCGGTCTCGAGGAGGACGCGGCCGACCATGGTCATCCCGGTCAACCGCTCGTCGAGCAGGGCCTGCCAGGTCGCGCGGAGGGTCTCGTCGCTGTGCCGCCCGTCGCGGATCAGGATCTGGACCCGCGCGGACCGGGTCTGCCGGACGAGCAGGCCGTCGAGGTACAACCGGATCTTCCGCCGTACGTCAGGCTCGTCGCGGATCGCCCGCGTCTCGGGACGCTCGGCGACCGGGACCGGCTCGTCGTCGCCGGCGATCACGAAATCGAAGACCGCCTTCGCGAGCGCCGCCTTGGTGCCGAAGCCCTTGTAGATGCTCTCCGCCGAGACGCCGGCCCGACGTGCGACCGCACTGATCGTCGTGGCCTGGAAGCCGTCCGCGTCGAACAGTTCCTGCGCCGCGACGACCACAGCTCGCCGCCGCTGCCGGGCCCGCTCGCGCCGCAGGGTCGCGTCGTAGTTCCTCTTGACTTCCGCCATCACCGATCCGATGCTTTTGAGTACAGTCATACTGTATCTAATTAGTGGGGGACCCGATGAATACGACGCAGGCCGGTGACATCGCCGTTCGCAGCATTCTGATCATGGCCGATGGGGAGCGGTCCGACTTCGACGCCGTGATCCACCCGGATGCGCGGAACCGAGAGGACGTGGTCGGGCCGGCAGCCGGCCGGGTGCGGGGGCCGGCCGCCTTCTATGCGACCGCGCGATGGCTGCGCGCCGCGTTCGAGGGCCTGTCCTACGACATCGAGCACGTAATTGCCGATGGCAACTTCGTGGCAGTGAACTCGACGATGAAGGGTCGCCAGGTCGGGGAGTTCGTGACGTACGCCGCCGACGGAGCCGTGGACACGGTGTTCCCGCCGACCGGCAGGGTCTTCGCGGCTACCCAGTCGCACTGGTTCCGGATCGCGGACGGCATGGTCATCGACCACTGGGCGAACCGGGACGATCTCGGCCAGGCGAAGCAGCTCGGTTGGGTGCCGCCGACGCCGGCGTACCTGTTCCGGATGGCGCGTGCGAAGTCCCACGCCAAGCGCTTGGCCGTCCTGTGATCCACAGCGCTGCGGCCCGGCTGCGGGTGCTGTTGACTGCACCGCGTGGACGAGTCGGGATTCCGGGTTGAGCGCGGCGTAGTGGCGCGGCTGGTGATCGATCGCGCTGCGAAGCGGAACGCGTTGACGCGTGGGATGTGGGAGGCCCTTCCTCGTCTGCTCGCCGAGTTGGCGGTGGACGACGGGGTACAGGTCCTGCTGGTCACCGGTGCGGGGCCGACCTTCTCGGCCGGTGCCGACATCCGGGAACTGATCTCCGGCGACGACCCGGACGATCCGATGGCGGAGTTGCGGGCGTTCAACCTCCGGGCGCAGGCGGCGCTGCGGGAGTTCCCGAAGCCGACCGTTGCGGTCGTCCGCGGGCACTGCATCGGCGGCGGTCTGGAGATCGCGGTGAACTGCGACTTCCGGTTCGCCGCCGCGGACGCGAGCTTCGGCGTGACGCCCGCGCGGATCGGCGTCGTCTACCCGCCGGACGCGATCAAGGTCCTGCTCGATCTGGTCGGCCCGGCGACCACGAAGTACCTGCTCTTCACCGGGGAGCTACTGACCGCGAGCGAGGCAGAGCTCAAGGGGCTGGTCGATCGGGTGGCCGACGACCCGATGGCGGCGGCCGAGGCGTTCGCGGAGACGCTGGTGTCGCGGTCGCAGCTGACGATCCGCTCGGCCAAGGAGTCGGTGAACGCCTTGCTGGCGGGCCTGGACGCGGATGCGGCGGCGGTACGGCGGTATCGCGAGACGATCGCGTCGGGTGAACTCGCGGAAGGCATCGAGGCCTTCACACAGAAGCGGTCACCGCAGTTCGTCTGGCGTCCTTAGATGACTGTGCCGCGCAGCTCCACGCGATCGTCGACCGCGGCCGAGACCCGGCCGGCGATCGCCTGGGCCTGGCCGTCGTCGATGGCGTCGATCAGGTAGAACCCGGCGAGCTGTTCCTTCGCCTCGCCGAACGGACCGTCGGTCACCACCTGCTGCCCGTCCCGGATCTGCACGATCCGGCCCTGCTCCGGAGGCAGCAGCCCTTCGGAGCTGATCAGCTCGCCGGACTCGGCGAGCTCCTGCTCCAGCCGGATCAGCCGCCGGAGCGCCGCCTCGTCCTCGGCGGTCCACACCCGGTCGGTGCTTCGGAAGATCATCACGACGTACTTCATGCGATCACCGTAACCAGCCGTACCGACAGAACCCCGCGGACCGTCCGCGGGGTTCTGCCGGTTTCCTGATCAGTACCAGTGCCGTCGTCCGCCGATCGCGCGGCCGGTCGCTCCGAGAATCCAGAACACCGCGCCGACGAGCAGCAGGATGATGCCGATCGTCCACAAGATCGAGATGTTGAGGACGAACCCGAGGATCAACAGGATCAGTCCGAGGATGAGCATTGCGCCTCCTTGTGCGGGGGCCGCCTGGCGGAGTTGGCGACCACGGACCTCCGGTGCCCATCGTTCGCGCTGTGAACCTCCAACAAGTGTTTGACCAGCAGACATCCGGCGAGGCCGATCGCGATGAACACCCACACAGTCGCGAACGCGATCCGGTAGCCGTGGCTCAGTGCGACCGGTGTGCTGCCGGACGTATTGGCGGTGGCCACGGCCGACACCACGGCGACTCCGACTGCGCCGCCGATCTGGAAGCTCGCGTTCTGGAGACCGGAGGCGACGCCCGCGTCGTCACCCGCTACGTCGCTGAGCGACGCGATCGAGCCGGCGACCGTACCGGCACCCAGTCCGGCGCCGAAGATCGTCAGACCCCAGAACGCCAGCTCGAAGTACCCAGAGGTGACAGTGAGGCGGGCCATCAACGTCGTACCGACTCCGGCAACCAGGAGCGATCCGAACGCCACTGCGCGTGGGCCGACGCGCGTTACGAGGTGTTGACCGACCATGGAGCCGCCTACTGCAGTTGCTGCGAGTACGGCGGACATGAGGCCGTAGCGGACTGCTGACGCACCCAGTGCGAGCTGTGCGTACTGCGTGTACACGAAGTTGAGCCCGAACGCCGCCAGCCCCCAGCTGATCGTGATGAGGTTTCCACCGACCAGTGCGCGCGAGTGGAAGATCCGGAGCGGTACGAGTGGCGAGGCGGACCGCTTCTCGACAGCAACGAACAGCGCGAACAGGAGCGCCGACAACACCACTAGGAGAACAGTCCGGGGCGCAGACGACTCAGGTGCCTCGATGACTGCGTACACCAGCACGATGAGCGCGGCCGTGACCGTCACCGCACCAGCAACGTCAAAAGCGCGCCGCCCAGGGCCACGGCTGTCCATCAGCAGCAGGGGCGCCAGTACGACGACCAGTACGCACACGGGTACGTTGATGAAGAAGATCCACTGCCAGCCGAGCCCGTCCGTGACAGGACCTCCGATGAGCGAGCCGGCTGTACCGCCCACACCACTGGTCGCGCCCCAGATCCCCAGCGCCTTGTTGCGGTCAGGACCCGACGGGAACGTCGTCATCACGATCGACAGGGCGCTCGGCGCCAGTACGGCGGCCGCAGCGCCCTGGAGTCCACGGGCGAGCACCAGCGCGTCCCCACTCCACGCGAACCCGCACAGCAGCGAGGACCCGGCGAACAACACCAGCCCGGTCATGAACACACGCCTCCGGCCCAGCAGGTCGGAGATTCGCCCACCGAGCAGCAGGAGACCGCCGAACATCAGGGCGTACCCGCTCGGGACCCACTGCACGCCGCCGGTCGAGAACGTCAGCTCCCGCTCGATCGACGGGATGGCGACCAGCACGATCGACGCGTCCAGGATGATCATGAAACCGGTCAGGCACAGCAACGCCAGCGCCGGCCAGCGCTTCGAATCCGACACCATCAGCCTTCTCCAGTACGCACCGACGCCCCGGTTGAGCGTCACTCGGCGGAGACGTCGGTGCGACCTGCTGTACTTCGACATGCCGGATTTGTCGAAGTACGGCGTGCTTGCTTCGACGTACCTGTTGACTGGAGGTCAGAGCGGCCTCCACCGGGGACAGGATGGTGCCTGTGAAGTACATGCTGCTGATCTACAGCAACGCCGAGAGCTGGGAGGGCCTGTCGGCCGAGCAGCGCGAGGGGCTGGTGCAGGCGCACGAGTCGATGTCGCGGGAGCTCACCGACCAGGGTCTGCTGGTCAGTGCGGCCGGCCTGGCGGACCCGATCACCACGCGTACCGTGCGGGTGGTCGACGACACCGCCACCACGACGGACGGGCCGTACGCCGAGGCCAAGGAGCACCTGGCCGGGTTCTATCTGGTGGAGTGCGATGACATCGACCAGGCGATCGGGTACGCCGCCCGACTGCCCGACGCGGAGTACGTTGCTGTGGAGGTGCGACCGGTGATGGACATGTCCGGGCTGGAGATGTGAGCGACTTCGAGCTCCTGCTGCGCGAGCAGACGCCGCAGGTGCTGAGTGCGCTCGTCCGGCACTACGGCCACTTCGACCTTGCGGAGGAGGCGGTGCAGGAGGCTCTGCTTGCCGCCGCGCAGCAGTGGCCTTCCGAGGGCGTACCGGACAATCCACGTGGGTGGCTGATCCGGGTCGGGTCGCGGCGGCTCACCGACCTGCTGCGCAGCGAGTCGGCGCGCCGGCGGCGTGAGGAGAACGCTGCACATCTCGCAGCGCCGGAGGAGTTCGTTGCCTCCGGCCCGGAGATCGACGACCCGGGCGGCCGGGACGACACGCTGACCTTGCTCTTCCTCTGTTGCCATCCGGCGGTCTCACCTGCGTCGCAGATCGCGCTGACGCTGCGTGCGGTCGGCGGTCTGACCACGGCCCAGATCGCGGCCGCGTTCCTGGTGCCGGAGGCAACCATGGCGCAGCGGATCAGCCGGGCGAAGCGGAGCATCAAGCAGGCGGGTAGCTCGTTCGAGATGCCGCCCGAGGCGGAGCGGGACGAGCGGATGGGTGCCGTACTGCATGTCCTCTACCTGATCTTCAACGAGGGCTACACCGCGTCGTCCGGTGCGGCACTGCACAGTGCGGAGCTGACCACGGAGGCGATCCGGCTGGTCCGCGGCGTACGGCAACTGCTGCCGGATGACGGCGAGGTGGCGGGGCTGCTGGCGCTCATGCTGCTGACGGACGCACGGCGCCCGGCGCGAACCGGTGCGGACGGGACACTGATCCCGCTGGCGGAGCAGGACCGGTCCAAGTGGGACCGCGCTGCCATCGTCGAGGGTGAGGCGCTAGTGAGTGATGCACTGTCGCGGGCGCAGCTGGGGCCGTACCAGGTGCAGGCGGCGATCGCCGCGGTGCACGACACCGCGGAGCGTGCGGACGCCACCGACTGGCGACAGATCGTCGCGCTGTACGACGTACTCGAGCAGCTGGTTGACAACCCGATGGTGAAGCTCAACCATGCGGTGGCCGTCGGTATGGCGGTCGGCCCGCGGGAGGGCCTCGCCGTACTCGAGCCACTGGAGTCGGACGACCGCATGAACCACCGGCTGGAGGCGGTCCGCGCGCACTTGCTCGAGATGTCCGGCGACCTCGCGGCAGCGCGGGAGAGCTACCTCCTGGCAGCCC
>DASSDE010000270.1:0-5214 GCA_035697365.1 Kribbella sp.
CGGATCGTCCACGAACACCTCGACGCGTACGGTCGGGGCGCCGGTCGCGACCGGCGTCTTCCAGATGTTGTTCCCGGGCTCGCCGAGGAACACCGGGGCGCCGCCGATGCTGAGGCCGATCACGCTGCCCAGGTTCCACAGCTCGACGGCGCCGAGCGCCTGTGTGTACCACGCTGCAGCGGCCGGAGCGTCCGGGACCGCCAGCATCACGGAGATCTGTGTGGGTGCCTGCATGAGTCCAGTAACCCACGATTCCGGTCCGCCCACCGGACCTGGGAGCAGACGCCGTGGGAGGGGCCCGTAGGCTGGGCGGGCGATGAAGACTTTTGACGAGCTGTTCGCCGAGCTGGGTGAGAAGGCGCGCACGCGGCCGGAGGGTTCCGGGACCGTGGCGGCGCTCGATGCCGGCGTGCACTCGATCGGCAAGAAGCTGGTCGAGGAAGCCGCCGAGTCCTGGATGGCCGCCGAGCACGAGGGCAAGGAGCGGGCCGCGGAAGAGATTTCGCAGCTGCTGTACCACGCCCAGGTGATGATGCACGCGCTCGGACTGGACCTCGACGACGTGTACCGACATCTGTAGGAGTCCCTGCACAGATCACCGGTTCACTTCATTCGAAAGGGCAGTGCCATGCTGCGCGTCGCAGTACCGAACAAAGGCTCGCTGAGCGAAGCCGCCACGGAGATGCTCACCGAGGCCGGCTACAAGCAGCGCCGGAGCACCAAGGACCTCACGCTCACCGACTCGATCAACGAGGTCGAGTTCTACTACCTCCGCCCGCGGGACATCGCCGTGTACGTCGGTGAGGGCACGCTGGACGCCGGGATCTCCGGCCGCGACCTGGTGCTCGACTCGCACGCGGACGCGGACGTGGTGATGAGCCTCGGGTTTGGCTCGTCCACGTTCCGGTTCGCCGGCCGTCCCGGGGTCGCGGACTCGGTCAAGGACCTCGCCGGCCAGCGGATCGCCACCTCGTACGCCGGCGTCCTCCAGGACCACCTCGCCGAGAACGGTGTCGACGCCTCGGTCGTCCGCCTGGACGGAGCCGTCGAGTCGGCCGTCCAGCTGGGCGTCGCAGACGTGATCGCGGACGTCGTCGAGACCGGTACGACGCTGCGCCAGGCGGGGCTCGAGGTGTTCGGCGAGCCGATCCTCAAGTCCGAGGCGGTGCTGATCAAGCGGCACGGTGCGGAGATCCCGCCGAACGGCCTGCACCAGCTGATCCGCCGGCTCGAGGGCGTCCTGATCGCGCGCAACTACGTGATGATGGACTACGACATCCCGGCCGAGGCCGTCGACGCGGCCACCGCGGTCGCACCAGGGCTGGAGTCTCCGACGATCTCGCCGCTGCACCGCCAGGGCTGGGTCGCCGTCCGGGTGATGGTCCAGCGGGCCGAAGCACAGCGGCTGATGGACCAGCTCTGGGAGGTCGGGGCGCGGGCGATCCTGACCACGGACATCCACGCGTGCCGGATCTGAGCCCGGGAGTTGCGATGGCCGCCCGGGACCGCCTGCTGACGTTCCATCCGCGGATCGTGTCCGCGATGTCCGTGGGAATGGGGCTGTCGCTGATCGCCGTCTTCGGGGTGATCTGGTTCCGGTTCACGCCCGAGACCCGCGGTCAGTTCGACTGGTTCCAGCGGCTCACGCTGCTGGCGTTCTTCGCCGCCGTGTTGTGGATCCTGTACCGGATGGCGACGCTGCGCGTGACGGCGTACGCGGACCGGATCCGGGTCCGGAACGTGTTCAAGTCGTACACGCTGCAGTGGTCCGAGGTCACCGCGCTCCGGTTCCGGCCGGGGGACCCGTGGCTGCAGCTGTTCGACGCCGAGGACAACCGGATCGGGATCCTCGCGGTGCAGGCCTCGGAGGGCTCACGAGCGAGCCGCGCCGCCAAGGAGCTGGCGGCGGTCGCCCGTGAGCACGGTGCGGGTCCTAAACGGAGACTCGAAAAGTAGTCGTGTGTGAGTCGCCCGGCTTCAGGACGATCAGGTCCTGACCGGTGCGGAACGCGTCCGGCGGGCAGGTCATCGGCTCGACGGCGAGCGCCGTACGGCCGACCGCCTCGCCGGTGAACAGCTGCATCCACGGGGTGTCGCTGGTCAGCGTCGAACGGGCCCCACTGTCCGGATCGGTCAGGGAGACCGACCACTCGCCGTTCAGGCCGGTGAAGGCGTTGTCGATGCTGGTGTCGCCGATCGTGCGTGCGGTGCGGAAGTCGTACGGCGATCCGGCGACCGGGGCGAGACCGATCGGGGTCAGGCGGTCGGGGGAGACCTCCAAGCGGTGTTCCGCGGTGAATTCGAGGACGCATTCGTCGATCGGACGGCCGACGCTGAGGTACGGATGTGCTCCGTAGCCGTACGGCGCCGAGGTCCTTCCGATGTTGGTGGCGGTTGCCGTGACCGTCAGCTGGGCGGAGCTGAGTTGGTAGGTCAGGTTGAGGTCGAGCTGGTGGGGGTAGCCGGGTTGGCCGTGCAGGCGGTGGGTCGCGGTGAGGGTCGACTCGTCGGAGCCGTCGTCCGCGCGCTCCCAGTTCGCCCAGCGGGTCAGGCCGTGGATCGCGTTCCGCCGGGCCGGCTCGGTCAGGTACAGCTGCTGATCGACGCCGTCGAACGTGTACTCGCCGTCCGTGATCCGGTTCGGCCACGGGAACAGGTGCTGCCCGATCCCGGCATGCGCCGCCTCGTCCTCGCCGTACGCGAGCAGCACCGGCCGCCCCTCGTACGAGAGCCCCCGCAGCCCACCGCCGACGCTCACCACCGTCGCCTCGTACCCACCGGCCCGAAGCACCCACTGATCGCCTGAAGGGAGAACGCTCATGCCCCTATCCTCGCCGATGCGTACCGAAGAACGGGTAGTGGCGGGGCAACCACCGGCCTCCGACCGCCGCCACCCGCTCGCGCGGCGCCGGATCGAGGCGATCGCAGGCACCACTACCCGTTCTTCGGTACGTGTCCATCGGTCGCGGACCTGTTCGTGGTGATGGTGTAGACACGCTGACAGGAGGAACTGATGAAGTACATGCTGCTGATCAACGCCGGTGAGCTGGATGCCGCGAACGCGCCGGTGGGGTGCGAGCCGGAGGACTGGATGCGGTTCGACAAGGAAATCCAGGACGCCGGGGTGGTGGTCGCGTCCGAGTCGCTCGCCGATCTGGTCACCGCGACCCGTGTTCAGGTGGCGGGGGACGGGCGGCGGACGGTCGTCGACGGGCCGTTCGCGGAGACGCGGGAGGTGCTCGGCGGGTTCTACGTCATCGACGTACCGGACCTCGACGTTGCGCTCGACTGGGCCGCGAAGTGCCCGGGGTCGCGGGCCGGCGGCTCGGTCGACGTCCGGCCGGTCGCGGAGTTCCCCGGAGCCTGAGGGTGGATCAAGTGGGGGAGGTGTTCCGGGAGGAGCGCGGCCGGCTGCTGGCCGCGCTCGCCCGGCGCTTCAGTGATCTCGATCTGGCCGAGGAGGTGACGTCGGAGGCGATCGAGACGGCGCTCGTCCGCTGGCCCGTTGACGGCGTACCGCCGAACCCGGGCGGCTGGCTGATGACCACCGCCCGGCGCAAGGCGGTCGACCGGCTCCGGCGTGACCAGGTGTACGCCGCCAAGCTCGCGATCCTGCAGGTCGAGTCGGACCGCCCCGTACCGCAGGCCGCGGGCGACGAACTGCCCGACGAACGGCTGCAGTTGTTCTTCACGTGTGCACATCCCGCGCTCGCGCCCGAGGAGCGTGGCGCGTTGATGCTGCGCTGTCTGGCCGGGCTGACGACACCCGAGGTCGCGAGGGCGTTCCTGGTGCCGACCGCAACAATGGCGAAGCGGATCGTTCGCGCGAAGAAGAAGCTCCGCGAGGCCCGGATCCCGTTCCGCGTCCCCGGCCCGGACGAACTGCCGGAGCGGCTGCCCGGCGTCCTGCAGGTGATCTACTCGGTCTTCACCGAGGGGTACGCCGCCAGCTCAGGCCCGTACCTGCAACGCCTCGACCTCGCCGAGGAGGCGATCCGCCTGGCGCGGATCCTGCATCGGCTGCTCCCGGATGCACGCGAGGCGACCGGCCTGCTGGCGCTGATGCTGTTGATCCACGCCCGCCGCGATGCCCGTACCGGGCCGAACGGCGAGATCGTCCTGCTCGAGGACCAGGACCGTAGCGACTGGGACCACCAGATGATCGCGGAAGGCCGCGGCCTGGTGGTCGCCGCGCTGACGGGCGGTCCGCCGGGACCATACGCCGTGGAGGCCGCGATCAATGCCGTCCACGACGAGGCGCCGTGCTTCGCGAGCACCGACTGGCCACAGATCGTGCAGCTGTACGACGTACTGCTCGAGCTGGATCCGTCGCCGGTGATCGCGCTCAACCGGGCCGCCGCGATCGCGGTCCGCGACGGCCCCGACGCGGGGCTCACGCTCCTCGACGAGCTGGCCGTCGAGCCCCGGCTGCAGGACTACCACCCGTACGCGCTGGCCCGCGCCAACCTCCTGCAGCGCCTCCACCGCTTGCCCGAGGCAATCACCGCGTACGAGCACGCCCTGGCGCTCGCGGGGTCCGAACCGGAACGTGCGCACGATCGTGACCAGCTCGCCGAGATGCGGCAGACTGCTGGCATGGAGACCGTTTACGAGGCGGCGGGCGGGGCCGAAGGAATGCTGCGGCTGGCGGCCGCGTGGCACGAGCTGGTGATGGCCGATCCGGTCGTGAGCCACGCCTTCCACGGTGGGGCGAAGCCTGATCACACGGAGCGGCTGGCGGCGTACTGGGGTGAGGCGCTCGGCGGGCCGGCTGCCTATACGTCGACTTACGGCACCGAGGCCGAGGTCCAGCGCCGGCATGCCGGGAATGGTGAGCACGACGAGATGAACCGGCGGGCGATCGACTGCTTCGACCAGGCGATGACGAACGCCGGCCAGACCGATCCGCGGGTCCGTGGGGTCCTGCACGACTACTTCGCCTGGGCGACGTTCAGCACCATGTACCGGCATCGCACGGAGGACATCGACGACGGGCCGATCCCGCAGTGGTCGTGGGACGGGCGTCAGGATGCAGCGGAGTCGTGAGGCGGTAGCGCCACCGACGTGGTGACCAGCTCGAGCGCCGGGTCGAACGGGGTTGCCGGGTCGCCGTCGACGATCACGTGCGCGCGCGAACGGGTCCCCTGCTCGGCGAAATGGTCGCGCTCCCAGCGCATCCACTCGAGCCAGTGGTCGCGCAGTGGCTCGCCGTCA
>DASSDE010000271.1:0-4557 GCA_035697365.1 Kribbella sp.
TGGGTGGCAGCGTGTTTCGCGATGCCGGTGAGTACGTTGTCGTGCGGACGCCGGCCAACCCCGGCTTCTGGTGGGGCAACTACCTGCTCTACCGGACGCCGTTCGGGCCTGGCGATGCCGATGTCCGGGTCGACGAGTTCCGGCGCGAGTTCCCGGAGGCGAAGCATGTCGCGTTCGGCATCGACAGCATCGACGGTATCGCCGGGAATCCCGGGACGACCGACGAGCTGAAGGCAGCCGGCTTCCAGGTCGAGCCCAGCGTGGTGATGACCGCGGAGCAAGTGACTGCTCCGCCGCATCCGAATGAGCAGGCGACGTACCGCTTCCTGGCGTCGGACAGCGACTGGGAGCAGTTGTACCACCAGAGCCTGGCGTGCGCGGAGATGACGGTGGACGCCGACTACAAGGAGTTCACCCGGCGCAAGCTGGCACGGCAGCGTGCGGTGGTCGAGGCCGGGCACGGGAAGTGGTTCGGTGCGTTCGACGGGGATCGGCTGCAGAGTTCGCTCGGCCTGTTGTTCGACGGCACCGGCCTCGGCCGCTTCCAGAACGTGCAGACCTCGCCGGAGGTTCGTGGCCGCGGCTTGGCCGGCACGCTCGTGCACCACGCGTCGACGTACGGATTCGGCAGCGCGGAGAAGCTCGTGATGGTGGCGGACCCCGACTATCTCGCGATCCGGATCTATCGCTCGGTGGGCTTCACCGACACCGAGACCCAGCTCGGCGTCGTCCGTCCGCCCGCGTGAACGAGCCCGCGTGAAAGAGTAGGTCCATGACGGACGGACGTGGGGTTGTGCTGGTCACCGGTGGCAGTCGGGGGATCGGTGCGGCCGCCGCCCTCGCCCTCGCCGCGGACGGCTGGGACGTCGGCGTGAACTACCGGACCCAGGCCGACGAGGCCGCTCGCGTCGTGAAGGCGTGTGCGGAACGCGGTCGGCGCGCGATCGCGATCCAGGCCGACGTCGCCGAGGCCGACCAGGTGGAGCGTCTGTTCGACACAGTCACCGCGGAGCTCGGTCCGATCGGTGCCGTGATCAACAACGCGGGCGTGGTGTCGCCGGCCGGACGAGTCGCAGAGTACGACGTCGAGCGTCTCGACCGGGTGTTCCGGATCAACACGCTCAGCGCGTTCCTGGTCGCGGGCGCTGCGGTTCGCCGGATGTCCACGGCGTACGGCGGCAGCGGTGGGGTGATCGTCAACATCTCTTCACGCGCCGCTGTGCTCGGGTCGGCCGGCGAGTACGTCGACTACGCGGCGAGCAAGGCGGCCGTCGACGCGCTCACGACCGGCCTCGCCAACGAGGTCGCGCGGGAAGGCGTCCGCGTCGTCGGCGTCCGCCCCGGCCTGATCGAGACCGACATCCACGAGCCCGGCCGCCTCGACCGACTCGGAACCACACCACCCCTGGGCCGGCCCGGGACAGCGGCCGAGGTGGCCGAGGTCATCGCCTTCCTGGCCTCGGACCGCTCCTCCTACATGACCGGCACCACCGTCGACGTCTCCGGCGGCCGCTGACCCGGCAATTCGGCAGGGAGGTGTGGGAGCGTGGGTTTGCGTCCTGTTGATCTGGCGCGGCGGGCGGGCGTGTCTACGCAGTTGGTGCGCAACTACGAGGCGGCGGGGATTCTCCCGTCTGCGCCGCGGTCCGAGAGCGGCTATCGCCAGTACGGGCCAGAGCACGTCCAGGCGCTGTTGGCGTACCGCGCACTCGCACCCGGCTTCGGCGCGGAGACTGCCACCGAGATCATGCGCGCTGTGCACGACGGCCAGGAGGCACTCGCGTACCGGTTGGTGGACGGAGCCCACGCCGCACTCCACGAGCAGCGGCTCGCCACGGATGCGGCCAGCGACGCCCTGGCGGCGCTGGCCGCTGAGTATGTCGACGAGCAGCCGGTCACCGGCCCGTCCTTGCTGGTGGGGGAGTTGGCGCACCGCCTCGGCATCCGCCCGTCGGCGCTGCGCGTGTGGGAGTCCGCCGGCCTGTTGACGCCGACGCGCGAACCGGGCACGAAATATCGCCGGTACGGTCCCGAGGAGGTCCGCGACGCGCGCATCATCCACATGCTCCGCCAGGGCCGGTACTACTTCGAGCAGATCAGACCCGTCCTCGACGGGCTCCGCCGTACCGGCAGCACCGAGGCGCTTCGGGACGCGATCGCCGAGCGCCGGGCCGCGCACGACCGCCAAACGAAAGCGATGCTGTACGGCGCCGCGCTACTGCACGAGCTGATCACTGCGGGATCGCAAGCCGCGTCGGCATCGACCGCCCCCGTACCGTGACCAGCTCGGTCTGCTGCCACTGCTCGGACTCGTCCCGCTCCGCCTTCTCCACCGCGGTCATCGACGCGATCAGTCGGCCGGGGGCCGTCTTCGCCAGCTCGCTGAGCCGTGCGGCCTCGTTCACCGGGTCACCGATCACCGTGTACTCGTGCCGCCGCACATCGCCGACCGTACCGGCCACCACGATGCCCGCCGTGATCCCGAGCCCGGCGGTTGCTTCCGGCAACTCCGCGGCCAGCCGCCGCGCCAGTTCCCGGCCCGCGGCCAGCGCACTGCCTGCCGGATCGGACAGCTCGGCCGGCGCACCGAAGATCGCCAGCGCGGCGTCACCCGCGAACTTGTTCACGAACCCGCCCTGCCGGTCCACCTCCGCGACCACGATCGCGAAGAACCGGTTGAGCAGCTGCACCACCTCGGTCGGCGGGCGCTCGGCGGCCAGCTCGGTCGAGCCGACGAGGTCGACGAACAGGACCGCCGCGAACCGCTCCTCACCGCCGAGCCGATCCTTGCTCAGCGCTTCCCGGACGACGCCGGGACCGACGTAACGCCCGAACACGTCGCGGATCCGCTCGCGCTCCCGCAGCCCCTCCGCCATCCGGTTGAACCCGGCCTGCAACGACCCCAGCTCGGTGCCGTCGAAGACCGGGATGTTCACGTCCAGCCGGCCCTCACCGATCAGGCTCAGCGCGTCCCGTACCGAACGGACCGGCGCAACGACGGACTTGGCCGACAACCAGGTGAGCAGGCAACCGTTGCCGAGCGCCACGATGCCCAGGGCAAGGATCACCACGGAGAGCCGGGTCGTGGTGACATCGCCCTCGATCAGCGCCAGTACGGCGGCCAGCATCAGGCCCGCGACCGGTACGGCCGAGCCGACCGCCCAGAAGAAGACCGTCCGCGCCTTGAGTCCGGCCGCGAGCAGCCGGCGCGGAGGCGGTGCGTCGACCAGTGCCCGCGCGGCGACCGGGCGCAGTGCGAACTCGGTCAGCAGGTACGACACCGAGCAGGTGATGATGGCGCCGTCGATGACCGTCAGCGCGACCCGGAGCGCGTTCTCGGGCTGCAGCAGCACCGTCATCACCGTGAAGAACACAGCCGCGACCAGCCAGAGCAGGACCTCGATCAGGGTGAGCCGGAGCGGCAACTGCAGCGTGGCGATCTGCTCCCGGCGGGTGGCCGGCCGGTCGAGTTCGATCCAGCGGGTGACGCGCCGCGTGAGTCGCGTACTCCAGACGCAGCCGATCGACATCGCGACCAGGAAGTAGGCCGGGATCATGATCGCGTCGATCAGCTGCAGCTGGTCGACCAGTGACGGACCGGGCAGCACGAAGACAGCCAGCACGAACACGACCAGCGCGCCGATCAGGTTGGTCCCGATCGAGAACGTGGTCATCAGGATCTGCAGGCGGACCCGCAGCCGGCGGGTGCTCTGGTTCGCCGGGCCGAGCAGCCAGGAGCCGAACGGGCGCCGTTTGAGCACCAGTTCCGGATTTCCGTGGGTCGTGCCCTGGCTCGTCATGGGCCCAGTCTGCCAAGTCAGGACCGTCCATGGGTTTTGGCACGGTGGTGCGGGTGGCTCAGATTGGCCGTCCGATCGGCCCGCGGCCTGGGTACTGTTCCCCGGACGCCTCACTCGCGGAGTATCCCTTGACGCACGATCGCCACTCCTATGCCGAGCCGGATCTGGTTCGGAGCACCCACCTCGAGCTGGATCTGACGCTCGACTTCGATCAGCAGCTCCTGTCCGGCAGCGCGACGCACACGCTTGCCTGGACCGGCCGCGCGGACCGGCTGGTTCTGGATACCCGGGACCTCACGGTGCTGGGCGTCGAAGGGCAGACGGCCGACGGCTGGGAGCCGCTGGAGTACAGCCTCGCCGTACCGGATCCGGAGCTCGGTTCCGCGCTGACGATCCGGACCGCGAACCACCCGCGGGTGAAGGTCAGCTACCGGACCGCGCCGACCGCGACCGGTTTGCAGTGGCTGGACCCGGCGATGACGGCCGGTGGCGTACTGCCGTTCATGTTCAGCCAGTCGCAGGCGATCCACGCCCGCAGCTGGGTGCCGGTGCAGGACACCCCGAGCGTGCGGTTCAGCTACGCGGCACACGTCACCGCGCCGCCGGAGCTGATGGTGCTGATGAGTGCCGACAACGGCACGACGTCGCGCCGTACCGGCTCGTACGACGTGGTGATGCCCGAGCCGATCCCGTCGTACCTGCTGGCGATCGCCGCCGGCGACCTGGTGTTCGAGCCGCTCGGCGAGCGTTCCGGCGT
>DASSDE010000272.1:0-5788 GCA_035697365.1 Kribbella sp.
GGGCGGATCAGCGGCATCACGATCATGGTGAAGATCCGCCACTCGGGGGCGCCGTCGATCTCGGCCGCCTCGAACAGTTCGTCGGGGAGTTGCATGATGAACTGGCGCATCAGGAACACTGCCTGCGAGTTCGCCAGCGTCGGCACGATCAGACCCCAGTAGCTGTCCACCCAGTCCAGCTTCGCGACCAGGATGTACGACGGGATCAGCGTCGCCTGGAACGGCACCATCAGCGTCGCCAGGAACGCCCAGAACATCACCTCGCGGCCGGGGAACTTCTTCTTCGCGAACGCGTACCCGGCCATCGACGCGAACAGCAGGACGCACGCCACCGACACCAGCGAGTACAGCAGCGAGTTGACCGTCCAGCGCGGGATGTCCGAGCTCGACAGGACGTTGCGGAAGTTCTCCAGTGTGAAGTGCGCCGGATTCAGCGCGCCCGGGAACGTCTGCCCGCTCGGCGGCGCGAACGCGACCAGCACCATCGCCGCGAACGGCACGATGGTGACGATCGCGGTCAGCGCCAGGAGGGTCGGCAACGTCAGCCGTGCTGTCGTACGTCGTCCCGTCGCGGGCCGGTCGACCATGGGACGTACCGGTGGTCGATCGAGTACCTGAGCCATCTAGTCGTCCCTCCCGACGAGCCGGCGCTGTACGAGCGAGACGATCAGCACGATCAGGAACAGCACCAGACCGATCGCGCTGGCGTAGCCGAAGTCGAAGTACTTGAAACCGCTGTCGTACAGGAAGTACACGATCGAGTAGCTGGCGTGCACGGGGCCGCCGCCGGTCATCACGTACATCGCGTCGAACACCTGGAACGCGCCGATCGTCTCGATCACCAGTACGAAGAACAGCACCGGCCGCAGCTGCGGCAGCGTCACGTACCGGAACCGTTGCCAGGTCCCCGCGCCGTCGATCATCGCCGCTTCGAGGTACGACTTCGGGACCGCCTGCAGGCCCGCGAGCAGGATCAGCATCGAGTACCCGAAGCCCTTCCATGCCGACGTCACCGCGATCGACGGCAGCACGGTCGAGGACTGGCTGAGGAAGTCGATCGGGCCGATGTTGACCAGCCCGAGGATCGAGTTCAGCAGGCCGTCCTGGACGTCGTAGATCCACTTCCAGATCACTGCGGCCAAGACGATGCTGGTCACGTACGGCAGGAAGAAGACGCCGCGGAAGAAGCCGCGGTTCCAGACCACCTGGTGCAGCAGGATCGCGGTGCCCAGCGACAGCAGGACGGTCAGCGGTACGAAGATCACCGTGTACGTCAGCGTGACCAGCAGTGCGTCGTGGAACATGTGGTCCGACAACAACCGGGTGTAGTTGTCGAGGGCAATGAAGTCCCACTTGCCGCTGATCCGGTAGTCGGTCAGCGAGAGCAGCAACGCCCCCACCACCGGCAAAAACCGAAACGCCAAGAACAGGACCAGCATGGGTGCGACGAACAGCAGGCCGACCCAAGGTCTGCGCAGCGAGCGACGCCGACCGGACACGGGTCCCGCCCGACCCGTGCCCGGCAACTGGCGGGCCTCGGTCAACGTTGTCTCGACAGGAGGTCGTTGGCTTGTTTGGCGGCGTCGTCGAGGGCCTGCTGGGGCTCCTTCTTGCCGGTCAGGACGGCCTGGATCTCCGTGCTCAGGAACGACATGATCTGCCGCGCCGCCGGGTTCGGCTCACCCGGGACGGCGTCCTGCAGCGCTGCGGCGAACTTCGGCGCGTTCGGGTCGGCCAGCTCGGACTTCGCGTCGCTGCGCGGCGAGTAGTACCCGGACGCCTTGGCCAGCGGGTCCAGCTGGGCCGGCTGCATCATGAACGTCAGGAACTTCTTCGCACCGTCGATGTTCTCCGACGCCGCGTTCACCACCAGACCGCCGGGCAGCCCGAGCGCGGCCGCCTTCTGGTCCTTCAGCGGCATCCCGATCTCGACGTTCGCCGCGCCCCACGTCTTCGCAACGGTCTGCGCGTCGGCCAGTACGGAGCTGAACGACATCGCGACCTTGCCCTTGCCGAACGGCGAGTCCGCCGGCACGTTGCCCGCGGTGAGCGCGGTCTTCGGGATCGCGTCCTCGTCCCACAGCGTCTTCAGGAACGTCAGTGCCTTCAGCCCCGGCTCCTGGTTGAACGTGACGCTCTTGCCGTCGTCGGCGAACACCTTCCCGCCGGCCTGCCACAGCAGCGGGTAGAAGTTCAGGTTCAGCGTCGCCTCCGGCGAGGCCGAGTAGTCCAGCGTCTGGAACCCGGCCGCCTTCAGCTTCGGCGCGGCCGCCTTGACCTCGTCCCAGGTCTCCGGCGGCTTGGCGATCCCGGCCTTGGCCAGGACCGTCTTGTTGTACATCGTCGTGGTGACGGTGTGGTAGATCGGTGCGCCGTACACCTTGCCCTGCACGGTCAGACCGGGCACGGCCGACGGCAGGAACTGGTCCTTCAGCGGGTTCACGACGTCGTCGACCGGCTCCAGGTTGCCGTTCACGACGTACTGCGGGATCTGGTCCGGGATCATCGGCAGCACGTCCGGACCCTTCTTGCCGGAGAACGCGGCCGCGAGCTTCTGGTCGCGGTCGGTCCAGGGCTGCTGCTCGATCTTCAGGTCGATCCCGGAGTTGGCCGCCTCGAAGTCGGTCTCGACCTTCTTCCAGTACGTGTCGTTGGCCGCCTTGTCGGCGATCACCGGGTACATCCAGAGCGTCAGGGTCTTCTTGCCCCCGCTGCTGCTGTCGTCGCTGCCGCCGCAGGAACTGAGCGCGGCGGCGAGAACGAGCGCCGTGAGTGGTGCCGCGATGCGGCGGACGGTGGATCTCATCACACCCCCAGGGTGTCCGGAAGTCAGGGCCGGAATGGGTTGAACCGAATAACGGTCAGGACCGAAAGTAGCCGGGGCGAATTTCGGATGTCAACGGCTGATATCAATCCGGAACAGCTCCGAGCCGCTCGTCATCAGCAATTGGTGGTCTCCCCGGACGCCGAGCCGCCGGTGTGCGTGCTCGACGAACAGCGTCGGGACGGACTTCTGCCCGGGCGCGATCCGGTAGATCTTGTTCAGGTCGATGCTCACGTAGACGGCCTCGGAGGTGGCAACAATGTCGCCGCTGGAGGTCGTCGTGCCGAGCGTGAAGGACTTCTTCAGCTTGCCGCTGTCCGGAGCGACCGCGAACACCGTCTTGCCGGCCACGCCCCAGAGCAGGCCGTCCGGCCCGATCGCGACCGACGAGACCGTCGCCGCACCCGGCACCGGTACGGTCTCCCAGAGCTTCTTCTTCTTGGCCACGTCCCACGCGAATACTGTGCCCGCCTCCCGGGTCGGCGGTGTGGTGGTGAGGCCGCCGGCGATCGACGTGCCGCCGTACACGATGCCGCAGTTCGCGGTGAGGCCGAAGACCGACTCGTCCTGGACAACGTTGCGGTACTTCTCCGCCGTGCCGGTCTCGGGGTCGTAGATGACCAGTGCGCCGCCGAGCCGGTCGCCGTCCGGGACGGTGCCGACCGCGATCTTGCCGTTCACCTCGGCGAGCGCCCGGGCACGGGTCTGGAACAGGTCAGGCTTCAGGTTGAGCGCCTGGACCGGGTTGTCCGGCGTGCCGGGCGGGCCGGGCGAGTACTCCGGGCTGCTCCACGGCTTCGACGTGTCGTACGAATAGAGGCGGGCCTCCGGATAGGCGCCGATCCAGACCTTGCCGTCCGAGCCCTCCATCAGCGCCTCGACCTGCGAGAACCGGTTGAACGTGGTCGCGCCGGTGTCCGGGTTCACGACGGACACGCCGCCGTTCAGGAAGCCGCCGGCGTAGATGTTGTCCTTGCCTCCGGCCACCGACAGGATCTCGATCGGTTCCCGGCGGACCTTGGTCTGGAAGATCTCCGACTTGCCGGTCTGCGGGTTGTACCGGAACTCCTCGCCGCGCCAGAGCGTGCCGACCACGCTGGTGCCCGGGTAGTCGGGCAGGTTCAGGTCCGCGTACCCGATCGAGCGCGCGTTCTGGATCCGCCCGGTGAAGGTCAGGCCGGTACCGGTCAGCGTCTTCGTGGCCGGGTCGTACTTCTTCAGCTCGCTCGCCTGGATCATGTACAGCGAGCCGTCCGCGCCGATCGGCGAGATGTCCAGGCCGTGCTCGTTCTCGATCTCGTCGACCCAGGTGCGGGATGCGATGTCCCAGACGTACATCGGGCCGGGGAACGCGGTGCTGACCCGGGTGTACACGCGGCCGCCGCGGACGTTCAGGTCGTAGACGACCTTGTCCTTCGGGTCGCCCATCGTCGGCGGCGCCGGGATCTCGGTGACCGCGCCGCTGGCGACGTCGATCTCGGAGAAGTACGCGTCCGGCTCGGTGCCCGTGTAGAGCTTGCCGCCGGCGTAGTCGATGCTCTTCACGTAGCCCTGGCCGGCCTTGATCGTGCCGTAGTCGCGGACCGCGCCGGTCGCGTGGTCGTAGCTGAAGACGCGGCCGTGCGGGTACGTACCGCCATAGACGTTGCCCTGCTCGTCGACCGTGATCCGCAGGATGAACGACTCGGCGGCGAGCGGTCGTCCGAGGTCCTCGGCGGCGGTCGCGCCCGGCTTCAGCCGGTACAGGTGGCCGTTGTTGTACGTTCCGGCGTAGATCGTGCCGTCCGGCGCCGCGGCCACCGCGTAACTGCCGCTGGCGCCGGGCAGTGCCACGGACAGCAGGCTGTCGCCGGTGGCCGGGTCGATGGCGTTCAGGTACGCCGGGTCGCCGCTGGACACGTTCCAGATCGCGGTCTTGCCGTTGGGGCCCGGTGCGACGGTGCCGCCGATCAGCAGCACGTCTGACAGCGGCGTACCGAGCGAGGTGATCGTGGCGGTCGGTGGATGGTGGCCCGCCTGGGCTGGTGTGGCCACCGCGGTGCCGAACACTGTGGCGAGCAGTGCGGCGAGGGTCAGGGCGAGAAGTGAGCGGACTGGTCGCATGCGATTGCCTCCGGGGTGCCGTATTTACGGTCCTGTCCGAAAGTGAAGCCCTCGCGGTGTAACGAAGTCAACGCTTCAGCAGAATTTGCCACTACTGGCAGCGACCGGTCCGGTTACGGCCTCAGCCGTTAACCCGGGGAAGCTTCGACAGCAGCTCCTGGAGCAGCTCGCGGGTGGCGGCGAGGTAGCTGTCGTCGCGCTGCAACGCCCGGCGGAACGCGGCCAGCTCGGCCGGTGAGATCGTGTTCGAGAACGTACTGACCTCGGTCAGGTCGAGGCGCCGGTTGAACAGATGCACGGTGTCCCGCCAGCGGTGCATCAGCCCGACCAGCTCGGCGTCCTTGTGCAGGCCGAGCGCGCCGGACACCAGCGCGAGGTCGACCGCCGACACGATCAGCCGGGGGTACACCTGCCGGCTGGTCGGTGCTTCGGGCGAGAACCGTGGGTCGTTCAGCAACCGGGTGTTCTCGTGCAGCTCGTCCGCGACGGCCCGCAGCACCTCGGTCCGGCGCTCCGCCTCAGAGGTCAGCCGTTCGACGAAGATGCCGGTCAGCCCGGCGACCAGCGTCAGCGAGTTGACGGCCGGCTCCCAGCGCGAGTTCCCCGGCCAGATGAACCAGCTCACGCCCAGTACGAACGCGACTGCGAGCAGGCCGTACGTCACCCAGCTGACGACGGTCCGCCGGTTCACGTCGACCAGATGTCGTCGGCCAGGGTGTGCTCGGACGCGCCGGCCGACGCCGGGGCGAGCAGCAACAGCTCCAGGCCGAACGGGTTCGCGCGGCGGGCGTACCGGAACTGGGACTGGATCGCCTCGATCGGGGTCAGCTCGCAGGCCTCGGTGAGCCGCTTGAGGCGGTC
>DASSDE010000273.1:0-4278 GCA_035697365.1 Kribbella sp.
CTCCGGTCGGCGACACCGGTTGATGAATGACGACGTCCAGACTCGCCCCGGACCCCGCCGTCACCGCACGCCGGATCACCACCTTGCCGCCCTGTTCGGCGGTGATCATCCGCTTCCCGGCCGCGACCGCGAACGGCCCGACCAGCTTGCCACCGGCAACACCGGAAGCGACCTGCCGCCCGTCCACGCTGATGTCCAGCGTGCGACCGGGCAGCCCCTGGACGAAGTACAGGTTCGCGCCGGCCGCGGCCTCGGCGGGCACCGCGACCAGCGCCGGCCCCGCTGCCACGAGTGCCGCCAGCATCACCGGCAGTACCCGCCGAATTACCGCACCCCGAATTCTCGAAACATTTTTGCACACTGCCCGGAATTGCTCGGGCACACTCCGTCTCCGCATTGTTCTCCCCCCTCGGAGTTCACCGGAAAATAGTGAAAGAAGCGTTCGTCCCCACGAATTGGGGCGTATCGTAAACAACTGTTCGGCCCGGCCGCCAGGGGACGCGGCGGTCTTTTAATGGACGGCCTGATCGGCTCGCTGGGGGGTGAGTGCTGGGGTGGAGGAGCGCCGGCGTTCCGGGACCAGGCCTGTGGCGGTGGCCGCGCTGTTGCTGGGGTACAGCGCGGCCGTCGGTTGCTCGGGCGACTCAGCCGTGCCGACGGCTCCGAGCCCGGGCCTGAACACGACCCGGCCCGCCGCTCCGGTGGGGGTGGGGACCACGGTCACGCCTGGCCCCGGCACGACCGTCCCGGGGATCGAGCTCACGGTCGTACCGCATCGGGACGGCTCGTTCGACGTCAGCGAGAACGTGATGTTGTCCGCGCCTGCGGACATGCTCCCGTTGCAGTTGCCG
This sequence comes from Kribbella sp., assembly GCA_035697365.1. Classification (GTDB taxonomy): domain Bacteria; phylum Actinomycetota; class Actinomycetes; order Propionibacteriales; family Kribbellaceae; genus Kribbella. Next base: position 852 of record DASSDE010000273.1, read on the forward strand.
CCGTCCGGCGACCAGCTCCCGGGCATGATGGCGGCGACGGCGCCGCGGGTGACGAACCTGAACGTGCTCGCCGACGACCAGTCCGTACCGCTGGAGAACACCACGGTGCCCGGCGCCGACTACATACCGCTGACCGTCGCGGCCACCAGGATCCGGCTGACGTACCGGCTGTCCGGATCGACGGTCCTCGCCACCCCGGCCGAGTCGGTGCGCGCCGGGGCCGCGATCCGGCCGCTGACCGCGAACCCCGCGAGCACCCTGCCGACCGACGTCAAGGTGGCCAGTGGCCTGCTGAACGCCGTCTGCCCGCTGCTGCCCGAACCGCGCTGCGCCGCCGGCGATCCACCCCACCTCACGATCGAATCCGGCATCCCAGCAGGCAAGGCCCTCGTCGTCCTGCAACTCGATCTGCCACGCTGAGGGGTATGAGTGATGAGCGGATCGCCCTGGGCACGGCCCGTGGCCGGTGGGTGCTGGCGGCGACGTCGTTGGGGTCGGGGATGGCGTTCCTGGACGGGACGGTCGTCAACGTCGCGCTCCCGGCGATGGGTGCGGACCTGAACTCCGGCATGGCCGGGCTGCAGTGGATCGTCAACGGCTACATGCTCATGCTCGCGTCCCTGGTGCTGCTCAGCGGTTCGCTCGGTGACCGGCTCGGGCGGCGGCGGACGTTCGTCGTCGGCGTGATCTGGTTCGCGGCGGCCTCCATCGTCTGCGCGATCGCGCCGACCCTCGAGGTGATGATCGCGGGCCGGATCCTGCAGGGCATCGGCGGGGCTCTGCTGACTCCGGGCAGCCTGGCGATCCTGCAGACCACGTTCCAGCACTCCGATCGCGGCAAGGCGGTCGGCACCTGGTCCGGCCTCACGTCGGTCGCCGCTGCGGTCGGCCCGTTCGTCGGCGGCACGCTGGTCGACAGCGGCTACTGGCAGCTGATCTTCCTCATCAACGCACCGCTCGCACTCGTGACCGTGCTCGTCACGCTGCGACACGTGCCCGAGACCCGCGACGAGCAGGCCGGTGGCAGGCTGGACATCAACGGAGCGTTGCTCGCGACCGTCGGCCTCGCCGGGCTCACGTACGGCCTGATCAGCGCCGGCGACCACGGCTTCGGCGATCCGGTGATCCTGGCCAGCCTGGCGATCGGCGTACTCGCGTTCGTCGCGTTCATCGAGGTCGAACGACGCAGCCGGTACCCGATGCTGCCGCTGGGCATCTTCGCGAACGCCCGTTTCACCGGCGCGAACCTGGTCACGGTCGTCGTGTACGGAGCGCTCGGTACGGCGACGTTCCTCGTCGTGGTCTTCCTGCAGACCGCACTGCACTACTCCGCCCTCTGGGCAGGCGCGTCGCTGCTGCCGATGACCGTGCTGATGCTCGCCCTGTCGGGTTACGCCGGTGGCCTGTCGGACCGGATCGGATCGCGCATCCCGATGACGGTCGGACCGTTACTGATGGCCGGCGGGTTCCTGCTGATGCTGCGCATCAACATGGGCTCGAACTACTTCACCGCCGTGCTGCCCGCCGTCGTACTGCTCGGGCTCGGCCTGGTCTCGACGGTGGCGCCGCTGACCGCGACCGTACTGTCGTCGGTCGAGGACCACCACGCCGGGATCGCCTCCGGCGTGAACAACGCGGTCGCCAGGTCGGCCCAGCTGATGGCGGTCGCGGCGATCCCGATGGCGGCCGGTATCACCGGCGACAGCTATCGCGATCCTGTTGCCTTCCACAACGGGTTCGGCAAGGCGCTGTGGATCTCGGCCGTGCTCGCCGCGGCCGGTGGCGTGATCGCCTGGGTCACGCTCGGCGAACGCGGCCGGCCGTTCCCGCACGTCGTCCGGCACCACACGCACTGCGCCCTGGAGGCGCCGCCGTTCGCCGACACCAAGAACTGATTTGTCGACTTATCGTTGCAGGTAGTGCCGGCGGCTGACCGGGTCGAGGCGCTCGATGGAGTACCGGAGCATGGTGCGCGGCATGCGGGTCGCGTACCGGTCGAGGAAGGTCCGGAGCTCGTCCTCGGAGACGCGCTTGCCGGCCTCCCGGAGCATCCAGCCGGAGGCCTTGTGGATCAGGTCCTCGCGGTCGCCGAGGACCTCCGCGGACAGTTTGTAGGTGTCGGCGGACTGCCCTTGGTTGATCAGCAACTGTGTGGCGACGATGGCGATCCGGCGTTCCCAGAGGGAGGCTGAGCGGACCAGTACGTACAACGGGTCCCGCGGCTTGTCGAGCAGGTACCCGCCGACGATCTGTGGGGCGCTGCAGTCGACCAGGTCCCAGTTGTTGATGTGCGCCGTACTGCGCAGATAGATCTGGTAGAGGGCGTCGAGCTCGGCCGGATTCGCCGTCCGGGGCTTCAGGGCGCGCGCCGCCCGATCGGCCAGCAGACAGAGGATCGCCAGGCGATGCTCGTGCACCGGGCTGGTCAGGGCCTGCTCGAGCTCGGGCAGTGGCAGGTCGGCGCGCAGGTACGGCTTGAGAAGGCCGCGGATCGTGGACAGCTTCACGCCGATCATGCGGTCGCCATGCCCGTACTCACCGGGGCCGAGCTTGAAGTAGCGCGCGAGTAGCTCGGCCACGGCCGGATCGGCGGCCGCGTCGATGTCGGCGAGCAACTGCTCCGTACTCATAGCGCCTTGTTCTACCACCATCGCCAAATCGCTCGTTTGTTTCGTACTGGCAGCGCTTACAGCCGGCAGGTCACGCTCCGGGGTCGATCGTCCACAGACCCGTTGTGACTGTTGCGCAATCAGGCATACGGTGTGACTGCACGGCAGTTCCATTCCCGCCAGGACGCGTCCGTGGCGCAACCCGGGGGAGATACCCGCGTGACAAGCCAGCCAGAGCCGCGGGACGGCGACATGATCAAGACCGCCTTCGAGGCTGTGACCGACGAACTGGAGCCGGGAGTACTGCTGGTCCGGCTGTCCGGTGAGATCGATATCGCGAGCACCGACTTCGCCGCGGAGGCGATCCGCTCCGCGGTCGCTCCGCCCGCCCGACTGGTGTTGATCGACGTCTCCGCCGTCACCTTCTGCAGCTCCGCCGGCCTCGGGAACCTGGTCGAGGCCCGCAATCTGGCCGGCCACCACAACATCAGGCTCGCTCTCGTCGGCGTCGGCCGGCCGGTCGATCGCCCCCTCACCGTCACCGGCCTCGGCGGCCAGTTCCGCATCTACGGCACGGCCGCCGAAGCGATCGCCGACCTCTGACCGGCTGCGGCCGAGGTGGAATCGATTCCAGGTCTCCGCTTAGGGTGCTGCTGTGATCGTGCACACCATCGAGGACAGCTGCCTGGTGTACCTGCTCGTCGATCCGGCGACCCGGTCGGCGGTGGCGATCGACGCCGGCAGCGGACGCTGGCTCGACCGCGTCGCGTCGTACGGCGTGGATCGCGTGACGGACGTTCTGGTCACCCACCACCACC
>DASSDE010000274.1:0-14280 GCA_035697365.1 Kribbella sp.
ACACGTACTTGGGGTGGTGTCCGCGCACGATCGCGCGACTGTTCTGTTCCGGCGCCGGCAGTTGCGGCGGGCGCAGTACCCGATGCTCGCGGCGATGGTCGCGTTCACCGCGGGCGGGATCGCGCTGGTGACGGCATCATGATCGTCCAGCATCTTGGCGGAGTTCCCGAGACGGCGATGGTCCTCGGACCGGTCTTCCTGATCATCGCGTTCGTCCGCATCGCCCGCCGCAACGAGGCGAATCTCCCCGACGACGAGGACGACTGGGACGCGGACCTCGGGGATCTCCCCGATCCCCGAGCACACAGCCACGGGCACAAGTGAGGCCCGGCAAACCCCCTGCGGTTCGCCGGGCCTCGTGTCCCCGTTGGTTCAGGCCGCCAGCGCCGGTTCGTAGTACCCACTGAGCCGAGTCAGGTTGGTCGTCGCGACGAGCTTCGCGAGCTCGGCGCAGCCGGCGACCAGTGCGGACTCCAAGGTCGGCCAGGCGTCGACACACCAGTACGGGTCGTCGGGCTGCCGGTCGTTGTCGTCGTCGATGTCGGCACACCAGCCGCCGGCGCGGACGTGGTGAACGTGGAGTCTGAGCTTCATGGCGGTCGGTCCTGGGAGTCGTGTGGTCAGAACGGCAGTTTGCGGCCGGACGGCGTACGGAGGTCGAGGGCCTGGTCCTGCGTCTGGCGGCGGGTCGTGCTGGTCCGCGGCCGGCGACGGATCTGGATCTGGCGCATGCGCTTCCTCCTGCCTGGTGCCGTTGTGATAGCTATACGCTCGCGCATGAGGTGCGGTTCACACATGCGGAGGATTACCTATCTCGCCCCTGACCTTCACTAGGGGAAGATCCCGGGGTGGACACCCTGCTGCGGCGCTGGGGGCTTCAGGGGTACGACGTACGCCCGCTGACCACCGGCACCAACAACACCGGCTACTACGTCGGCGACGAGTTCGTGCTGCGGATCCACCGCAACGCCATTGCGCCGACGTACGAGCATGCTGTCCTCCAGGCCCTGACCGGGTTGTCGTTCGCCGTTCCGGTGCCCGTGCCGACCGGTGGAGAAACCGCGATTCGCGGCGAGCTGTACGGGAAGCCGGTGCTCGCCAGCCTGAGCCGGCGGATCCCCGGCGAACACCCGGTCCGCGGCGATGACGTACGGGCGGAGGCGTGCGGCCGCGCGCTGGCCGAGCTGGACCACGCACTCGCGCGGCTGGACCCGGCCGACCTGCCCACGTCGCGTATCTGGGACGGCGACCTGACCACCGTCCACCCACGGGTGCCGAGCCTCGACGCAGTGATCAACGGTGTACCGCGGCGTGACGAGGTGGCCCGCATCTTCGACGGCATCCGTCGCCGGCCCGACCTGCCGCAGCAGATCATTCACGGCGACTTCGCGCTGACCAACGTGCTGATGTCCGGCGACCGCGTCACCGCGATCCTGGACTTCGAGACCGCCGGGACCGGCTACCGGGCGATGGACCTTGCCGTCGGCCGGTACTTCTTCGGCGTGCCGGGCAGTCCGAGTACGGCGTTCCAGCGTGGGTACGTCGACGCGCACCCGCTGACCGCCGTCGAGCTGGCCGCCGTACCGGAGCTCGAACTGATGCGCGAGGCAACGAGTCTCGTGCACTGGTACGGACGCTATGTCGAGGGCCAGACCACGGCCGAGGATCTGGCCGATCGGGTGGAGCGGTTGCGCCACGTCGCCACAGCTAGCCGGTAGAGGGCAGTTCCTTCGGGTTCAGGCCGAGCTCCTCGGAAGCGACGATCTCGATCTCGCGGGCCATCGCCTCCCGGAACGCGGCGACCAGGGCCTGGCCGGCCAGCGGGATGATGCCCTCCAGGGTGCGCTGGATGTTCGGCCAGCCGTCGGCCGGCATTCCGGCGTCGGTGAAGTCGCGCCAGACGGTGGAGCGGAACAGTTCGACGTACGTCTTCGCGACCGCGTCCGCCTGCGCGAACAGCTTCGGCAGCATCTCGAAGATCGCGTCCAGCGGGACGCCGAGCTTGATCACCTCGAGGCCGGTCCGGAGCAGGTCCGGGTTCGGGATCCGGAGCCGGCCGTTGTCCAGCCGCTCCGCGATGCCGAGGTCGACCAGCCGCTGGATCAACGCGGGGTCGTGCGGTACGCCGGCCCGCTCGGCCAGCCGGAACTCGTCGAGCTCCTCCGGCTCGGACGGCGTCCACGGGTTCACCAGGGTCTCGAAGACGCCGAGCGCCATCGCCCCGTCGGGCAGTTCGCCGAGCATCCGTTCGACGGCGGCCAGCGTGTAGCCCTTGTCGAGCAGCTCGCGAACCAGTGTCAGCCGGGCGATGTGGTCGTGGCCGTAGTACCCCGTGCGGCCGACCAGCCGCGGCGGCGGGATCAGCCCGCGCCCGGCGTACGCGCGCACGTTCCGGACCGTCATGCCGACCTTGGCGGCGAGCTGATCGACGGTGAGCTCTTCGTCCGGCTTGAGTTCCACCCTTGACAGTCTTCCAGACTCCACGTTACATAGTAGATGTAACATACTGCATGGCGCATCACTCATGTCTCGAGGCCCCCTAGAGGAGACCGCCCATGGCGATCCCGTTGGCGACCACCGGTACGGCGACGTTCGACCAGATCGCGATCGTCACCGGCGTGGTCTCGCTGATGTACGTCGCACTCGCCGTGCTCCTGTGGCGCGAACGCACCGGCCGCGGCACGCTGGTGGGGAGGTTCGCGGACACCATCGCCGACCTGGACGGAGTCCCCCGATGGGCCGCGCTGACGCCGTACCTGCATGCGGTCTCGCTGCTGGCCTGTGCGTTCGGGGTCTGGTGGGACATCGCGGTGCACATCGACCGCGGCCGTGACACCGGGCCGTTCGGGACGCCGGCGCACTACCCGATCTTCTTCGGCATCCTCGGCGTGATCGTGTCCGGCGTCCTGCCGATCGCGCTCACCGGCAAGCCGCTCCCGGCCCGCACGATCAAGCTCACCATGGGCTGGCGGATTCCGTGTAGCGCGGCTCTGGTCACGGTTTGCGGCACGTTCGCGCTGGTCGGCTTTCCGCTGGACGACGTGTGGCACCGGCTGTTCGGTGAGGATGTCACGCTGTGGGGCCCGACGCACCTGCTGATGATCGGCGGCGTGGTCTTCTCGATCTTCGCGCGCCTGCTGGCCCAGGCCGAGGTCGAGCAGTTGGTCGGCAGCACGCGGTTCCGGCGATTTCAGGAGTTCATCGCGGTCGGCGCGCTGCTGATCGCGTGGGACCTGTTCAGCACCGAGTTCAACTACGGCGTACCGCAGTTCCCGCTGATCCTGCAGCCGATCCTGATCGTGTTCGGCGCGACCCTGGCGTTCACGGTCCTGCGCGCCCGGCGCGGTCCGGGGACGACGTTCGTCGCGCTCGGCGTGTACCTGGTGATCCGCGGCGGGATCGCGTTCGCGGTCGCCCAGCCGCTGGGTGAGATCGTCGGGCACTTCCCGCTGCTGGTCGTCGAGGCCGTCCTCGTGGAGCTCGCAGCGTTTGCCCTCGGCAACAAGAACCGTTTCCGGCTCGGGGTTGTCGCCGGCGTCCTGATCGGGACCGTCGGCGTGGTCGCGGAGTACGCGTGGAGTCACGTCTGGATGCCGATCGCCTGGCCGTCGTCGATGCTGCCGTCCGCGATCGGGTACGGCGTGCTCGCCGGGATCGGCGCCGGTCTGGTCGGGGCCTGGCTGGCGACCCGGTACGCCGAGGTGGCCGGGGACCGGCGGGCGATCGGGATCAAGTACATCCGGCCGGTCGCGGTCCGGCGTACGCATCAGCTCGGTGCGGCCGGTCTCGTACTGGTCGCAGCGACGGTGTTCTTCTGCGTACCGCGGTCTGCGGATCCGGGCGTGTCGGGGGTCGTGTCGTTGGAGCGGGTGGCCACGGGGGCCGAGCCGACGGCGTACGTCACGATCACCCTCACGCCCGGTGATGCCGCGGACGGTGCGCGCTGGTTCGAGGCGCTGGCCTGGCAGGGCGGCGGGCTCGAGTACCACCCGATGGACAAGGTTGCCGACGGCACCTACCGGTCGCGGGACGCGCTGCCGATGTACGGCAAGTGGAAGTCGATGGTGCGGCTGCACCAAGGGCAGCGGGACATGGTGGCCGCCTGGGTGTACGCGCCGGAGGACGCGGCGATCGAGAAGCCCGCGATCCAGGTGTCGAACGGGCAGCAGGTGGACTTCGTCAACGAGCAGCAGGTGCTGCGCCGGGAGGAACGCACCGACGTGCCACGATGGATGTGGAACGGCGGGTACGCACTGCTTGCGGTCGTCGGGCTGCTCGAGGTGCTCGGGATCGCCTGGCTGATCGGGCGCGGCGCCCGCGGCGGCCGGATGCGGGCCTCTCATCTGGCCGAGAGCGAACGGGAACGGGAGACTGCGTGACGATCCAGTTGGAGCGCTCGGGGGTGACCACGGCTGACGGCGTCCGGCTGAACGTCGAGGTCGCAGGCCCGGCCGACGCGCCGGTGACCGTGCTGCTCGTGCACGGGTGGACGTGCTCGACGCGTTCGTGGCACAACCAGGTCGAGGGCCTGCCGCAGATCCTCGGGCCGGACGCGGTCCGCGTCGTCACGTACGACCACCGTGGGCACGGGCGCTCGGACGTGGCGCCGGCTGGGTCTACGCGGCTCGAGCAGCTGGCCGACGACCTGGTGACGGTGCTGGACGAGGTCGTGGGAGAGGGGCCGGTGGTGTACGCCGGGCACTCGATGGGCGGGATGACGCTGATGGCGGCCGCGGAGAGGTACCCGGAGCTGTTCGGGTCCCGCATCCGCGCGGCCGCACTCGTGAGCACCACCTCAGGACACCTCACCGAAGGCGCCCTCGGTATCCCGGCACGCTTCGACCCGACCGCAGCGAGGATCGCCCCCCGCGTCCTGAACGCGGTCGGCCGCCGAATCGACCGCCGCGCAGAGGGAAAGGCGGCCGGTGCAGCGCGGGAGGCGGCCGGTGCAGCGCGGGAGGTAGCTGAGGCCGGGCGGGAGTTGGCTGATGCCGCGCGAGAGGCGGCTGAGGCCGGGCGGGCGAGTGCTCGTGCTTGGCAGAGTGGTGACCTGCGGGGCGCGCGGCGGTTGCGGGGGGTGGCGCGGCGGGCTGCGGCGCGGGTGGCGCGGTTGCAGGGGCCGGCGTTGCGGCGGGTGGTGTTCGGGAAGAAGGCGGATCCGGCCGAGGTCGACCTGTTCCTGGAGGATCTGGCGATCGTGCCGGGCGCGTCGTACGGCGGGTTCTTCGAGACGATGCTCGAGCACGACCGCGGCGACGCACTGAAGGTGCTCGACCAGCTACCGGTGGAGATCATGCACGGCACCCGCGACCACCTGCTGCCCCCGCGGCACGCGAACCGGATGGCCGCCCACCTCCCCACCGCCCGGCTCTGGATGTACCCCGGCGCCGGCCACATGCTGATGCAGGAACGTCCCCGCGACGTGACCCACCGCCTGGCTTCCTTGGCGCGCAAAGCGGCCGGCTGAGAGTCGCATCACGGCCCGCCGCGCCGGACTCGCCTACGCTCGACCCCGTGCAGAACCTTCTCTCGGACGTTGTCGTCGTGGACCTGACCCGCGCCTTGGCCGGGCCGCATGCGGCGATGATGCTGGGGGATCTCGGCGCGCGGGTGATCAAGGTCGAGACCCCGAACGGCGGCGACGACAGCCGTGGCTGGGGACCACCGTTCGTGGACGGCGAATCGACGTACTACCTGTCCGCGAACCGGAACAAGGAATCGGTGACCGCGGACCTCAAGTCGCCCGAGGGCAAGGAGTTCCTCGCCAAGCTGATCCGCAAGGCCGACGTCCTGATCGAGAACTTCCGCCCTGGCGTCCTGGACCGCCTGGGCTTCGCCACCGAACGGCTGCACGAGCTGAACCCCGGCTTGGTGATCTTGTCGATCACCGGGTTCGGTCACGACGGGCCCGAGGGCGGCCGCGCCGGGTACGACCAGATCGCCCAGGGCGAGGGCGGCCTGATGAGCATCACCGGCGAGACCGAGCCGACCAAGGTCGGGGCACCGATCTCCGACCTGCTCGCCGGGATGTACGGCGCCTACGGTGCGCTGGCCGCGCTGCACGAGCGGTCGATCACGGGCAAGGGGCGGGTCGTCCGGACCAGCCTGCTCGCTTCGGTGGTCGGCGTGCACGCGTTCCACGGGACGAAATGGACCGTTGCGCACCAGCTTCCCGAGCGGGTCGGCAACCACCACGCGCAGATCGCGCCGTACGGGCTGTACCGCACCCGCGACGACATCGTGCAGGTGGCGGTCGGCAGTGAGGGTTTATGGCGGCTGTTCGCGCCGATCGTCGGGCTCGACGCGGACGACGTACGGTTCGCGGTCAACTCCGAGCGGGTTGCGCACCGCGCGGAACTGACCGCCGCGATCGAGGCCGCGTTCGCGGACGAGTCGGCCGACGTGTGGCTGGAACGTCTTGCGGAGCAGGGGATTCCGGCCGGCAAGGTCCGTGACTTCCAGCAGGTGTATGAGTGGGAGCAGACCCGCTCGCAGGGCCTGCTCATCGACGTACAGCATCCGACCCTCGGCACCATTCAACTCCCCGGCCCACCGCTGCGCTTCGACGACAACCCGTACGCCGGCGCCCGCGCAACCAACCTGCCCCCGCCCCGCCTCGGCGAACACAACGAGTCGGTCCGCGAGTGGCTGGAGGAGGAGTAGCGCGGATCCTCACGCCATCACAAAGCGCGGGCAATCGCCGCCGCAGGCGGGCCGCCGGTCTTAGCGGTCAGTTGTGATGGCCTGGCGGTCCGACGTCGACGCGCGGACGACTAGCTCCGGGCGGATCAGGGTTTTGCGGGGGCGGTCGGCGCTGGTGGACTTCAGGCGTTGGAGCAGGAGGTCGACGGCGGCAGTGCCGACCTCGGCCGCGGGGAGCCGGACCGTGGTGAGCGGCGGTTGCAGGTACGCCGCGTACGGGTGGTCGCCGTACCCGGTGATCGCGACGTCGTCCGGTACCGCCAGACCGCGTTCGGCGAGGACCCGGAGCAGGCCGAGCGCGAAGTAGTCGTTGCCGGTCACGATCGCGTCCGGCAGCTCGAGCGACTGCGCGAACCGGTACGCCTCCTCCGGCTGCCAGGGAAGCGCGAGCGAGTCGTACCGCCGCGTCGGAACCGTCCGCACCAGGTCGTCCGAGACGGCGATCCCGCCGTCGGCCAGCGCCCGGCGGAAGCCGGTGATCCGGTCCGCGGTGGTCGTGATCGGCAGGTCCTCCTCGAGCAGCAGCAACCGCCGTGCGCCGCCCGCGATCAGATGACTGGTCGCTTCGTACGACCCGCGTTCGTAGTCGACCCCGACCATGTCGCAGTCGAGTTCGGGCAGGTCACGGTTGACGAACACCAGTGGGATGCCGCTGTCCCGGACGCGCCGCCAGTGGTCCCACTCGGCCTGCACCGGGACCACCACGGCGCCGTCCACCGCGGAGCGCAGCAGCGCCTCGGTGGCACGCTGCTCGTTCTCCACGCTCTCGTCGGTGACGAGCAGCAGCAACGAGTATCCCTGGGCGCGGACCCGGAGCTCGATGCTGCTGATCAGCTGTGCGTAGAACGGGTTCGACGGGTTGGTGATGACCAGGCCGAGTGTCATCGCGGAGCCGAGCACGAGCGACCGGGCGAGCGTGTTCGGGACGTACCCGATCCGCGCCGCCTCGGCCTGGACGGCGGCCCGCGTACTCGCGCTGACGCTGTCCTTGTCGCCGAGCGCCCGCGACACAGTGTTCACGGACAGACCGAGCGCCGTCGCGATGTCCCGCAATGTCGCCCGCCGCGCCGCCACCATCGAACCTCCTCCAACTCCCCGCTTGCGTCCGAAGAACTGTGGGTGCGGACCCTCGGATCTTCGGACGTAACTTACGCCTTGACGGCCAGGTGGATGCGGACCTGCACCTCGCCGTCGACCGTTGCGCGCAGCCGCAGCCAGTGGCCGAAGCCCGCGGCCGGCCAGCTGACCAGCTTGCGCGGCTCGACCACGTGCTCGAGCTCGTCGAGGTCGCACCAGGTGATGCCGTCGGGCGAGATCTGGGTGACGTACGTCGCCGTACCGTCGCCGCCGACGTGCTGCACGAACCAGCGTGCCTCACCGGCCCAGGCGACCTCGTACGGCTCGGTGGCGAACTGGGTGCCGAAGGTGGTGTCGCGTTCGAGCACCGCGGTCATGGACTGTCGCATGGGCCTACCAATCAACCGAGATGAGGACGGAGTCGAGAAAGAGGAAGTTGCGTACCGAGCTGTGGGTCCGGACCGAGAAGTAGAAGTTGAGCAGGTTCTCGAGCGTCTCGTAGCGTTCCTCGTACGGCGGAACGGGGACGTCGCGCATGTCCATGACGCGGTCGTTGACCTGGAGTTCGACGTTGCGGCGCTTGTCGGTGTCGATCAGCCAGCGCAGGTAGTGCCAGTTCACCTTGGTCGGGACCTCGTTGTAGCAGAGCTCCTGCGGCTCGCCGAACTGTTGCCAGTCCTCGGGGTTCGGCGCGGTGAAGTCGGCGGCGTACTCCAGCTTCACCTTGCCCTCGAAGTGCTCGCGCGGCGTCGGCTCGGGAACGGTCGGTGCCATCCAGCGCCGGGTGAAGTGGTTGTCCAGGTCGGTGTTCTGGTAGCGCGCGACGGTGTGGTAGCGCAACCCGCCGTCGCCACACAGGTCGGTGGCCACCGTGAACGCGCCGAACTGCGCCTCGGACGGGTGCGTGTTGCCGTCCCACTGGACGTCGCCGAAGTTGTCCAGTTCGGCGCCACCGCCGAGCGTGGCCTCGGACTTGAAGGCGAAGTACGTCTCGAGCTGGACGAGACCGCGGCCGCTCATCGTGAGCCGGCGGATCGCGACCGCGGTGTGGCCCTTGTGCGGGCGGGTCGCGAGCTTGAGCGCGTACGTGCCGCTGAGCGCACCGTGCGTACCGATGTCGAAGAAGTTGCAGGCCGACAGTTGCGGCGGCCGGAAGTCGCGCATGTGGTCGTCGACCGTGCTGAGGTCGCCACGACCGTTGTAGTTGCCGAGCAGTTCGGTCCAGCCGTGCGTGCCGCTGTCGAACTCGTCGAAGGCCAGGATCCGCGGCAGTGGCGAGAACTTGGACAGCTTCGGATCGGCGGACAGCAGCGCAGCACGGACGTCGGAAGTCGTCATTGGGTGAAGTTAACGTTCACGGGAAATGACCGTCAACGGTCTGTTTCGCTCTCCGCAACGGTGGTCTATTGACACGTAAATCACACACTTCTACGGTGCATTAACGCTCCCGTTAACGTTCACGGAATGAGGCTCCATGCAGTCGCTGAGTCGTGCCCTCACCGTTCTGGCCGAGCTGAATCGCGAGGACCGCGCCTACGGCGTGACCGAGCTGGCCGGCACCGTCGGCCTGCACAAGAGCACGGTGCACCGGATCCTCGCGACGTTCTGCGCGCACGGTCTGGCCGACCGCGTCGACGACCACCGCTACACCGCCCGCGACGGTCTGGCCGCGCTCCGCCGTACGACCCCGCGCCGGGTCGCCCCGGAGCAGGGACTGGTCGAGTTGGGGGACCGCCTCGGCCGCCTCGTCGTGCTGGCGAAGCCGCTACCGAAGACCGGCGGCACGGTGCTGCAGATCGCCGCCGTCGCCCGCGGGAGTGAACGCGGCGTGCTGTCCGTCGAGCGTGGGAGTGAGCGCGGCGTGCTGTCCGTCGAGCCGGGACATGCGGTCTCGCTGCATCGCAGTGCGCTCGGCCGCGCGTACCTGTCCGCACTTCCGGTCGAGCAGGTGACGGGCAGCCCCGATCTTCTCGACACTCTGCAACGGATCCGGATCACCGGCTTCGCGCACAACGCCCGGCCGGTGGCGTCGCTGCCGCGGATGGTCGCGGTGCCGGTGCGGGCCGGTGACGGGACCTGCGCGGGCGCACTCGGCGCGGAGCTGACCCAGCAGGGTTCGGTCGACGAGCTCCGGCGCGTCGTCTCGGTGCTGCGGAGCGGCGCCTGATGGGGGCGTACGTCGTCCGGCGGCTGTTCTTCTCGCTGTTCGTGCTGTGGGGCGCGGTCACGATCATCTTCGTCGTCCTGCGCCTCGTGCCCGGCGACCCGGCGTACATCATGCTCGGGCCGGACGCGGACCAGGCGCAGGTGGCAGCGTTGCGGGCGCAGCTCGGGCTCGACCAGTCGCTGATCCAGCAGTACGCGACGTACCTGACGAACGTCGTGCACCTGGACTTCGGCGAGTCGTTCCGGCTGAACGCGGACTCGATGAGCCTGGTCCTGCAACGGGTTCCGGCCACCATCCAGCTGGCGACTGCCGCGCTGTTGCTGTCGTTGCTGATCGGTTTGCCGCTCGGGGTGGTCGCGGCGCTGCGGGCGCATACGTGGGTGGACCGGACGATCTCGGTGTTCTCGCTGATGGGGCAGTCCACGCCGTCGTTCTGGCTGGGGATCGTGCTGATCCTGGTGTTCGCGCGCGGGCTCAAGGTGCTGCCGAGCGCAGGGTCGGGTACGTGGGCGCATCTGGTGTTGCCGACGATCACGCTGGCGCTGCCGTTCCTGGCGATCCTGGTACGGCTGACGCGCAGCGGGCTGCTCGAGGTCGTGCACGAGGGGTACGTCCAGACCGCACGGGCCAAGGGTCTCGGCGAGGGGATCGTGATCCTCGTGCACGCGATGCGGAACGCGCTGATCCCGATCGTGACGGTGGTCGGCCTGCAGTTCGGTGCGTTGCTCGGCGGCACCGTGATCGTCGAGACGGTGTTCGCGTGGCCGGGGGTCGGGCGGTTGCTGATCGACTCGATCGGGCGCCGCGACTACGGCGTCGTTCAGGCCTCGATCTTGCTGGTGGCAACGATCTTCGTGCTGATCAACCTGCTCGTCGATCTCGTGTACGGCTTCCTGGACCCGCGGGTCCGTCTGGCGGGTGACTGACATGGCTGTCGAGCTCTCAGTGCAGGCTCCGGTCGCCGCGCGGCGCCGTCCCAGGGCCGGCTCGGCGCGGATCCGGTTCGGTCTGGTGGTGATCGCGGTGTACGTCGTGGCTGCCGCGATCGGGCCGTGGCTGTTCCGGTTCGACCCGGTCGGCACCCGGACCGCGGACCGGCTGCGGCCGCCGTTCAGCCGGCTGTCCGACGGGTCGTTCGCGATCTTCGGCACCGACCAGGTCGGGCAGGACCTGTTCGCCCAGATGTTGCAGGGAGCAAGGATCTCGATCGCGGTCGGGCTGGCGACGCTGCTGCTCGCCGGCACCATTGGCGTCACCATCGGTCTCGCGGCCGGGTACTTCGGCGGCTGGCTGGACGGCGTACTGATGCGGCTCGCGGACATCCAGCTCGCGTTTCCCTCGATCCTGCTGGCGATCTTCATCGCGGCGCTGCTCGGCCCGTCGGTGGTGAACGTGGTGATTGTGCTCGCGGTGGCGAACTGGGTGACCTTCGCGCGAGTGGCCCGCGGGCAGGCGCTGGCGACGCGGCGCCGGGAGTTCGTCGACGCTTCGCGAACGTTGGGTGCCGGGACCTGGCGGTTGATCACCCGATGCGTGCTGCCGGCCTGTACCGCCCCCGTACTGGTGGTGGCGACGGTCGAGATCGGGCACGTGATCCTCGCCGAGGCGTCGCTGAGCTTCCTCGGTCTCGGGACGCCGGCGTCGACGCCGAGCTGGGGCGTGACGATCGCGAACGGGCGCAACTACCTGGCTGATGCGTGGTGGATCTCGACGATCCCGGGAATCGCGCTGGCGTTCCTGGTGATCTCGCTCGGTGTGCTCGGGGACGCGCTCCGGGACCGGTACGACCCACGGCTGAGGAGTCTGTGATGCTGAGTGTCCGGGACCTTCGGGTCGAGTTCGCGACCGCGGGCGGCATGGTCGCGGCGGTCGACGGGGCCTCGTTCGACGTCGCGGCCGGCGAGACGGTGGCGTTGCTCGGCGAGTCCGGCAGCGGGAAGAGCGTCACCGCGCAGGCGGTGCTCGGGATCGTGCCGAAGCCGGCCGGGCGGATCACCGGCGGCAGCATCACGTACGAGGACCGTGATCTGCTCGCGCCGGGGGTCGCGAAAAGCCTGCGGGGGCGGGAGATCGCGATGGTCTTCCAGGATCCGTTGAGCTCGCTGAATCCGGTGTTCCGGGTCGGTACGCAGATCGCGGAGATGTTCCGGCGGCATCGCGGTGCGTCGCGACGCCAGGCGCGGGCGGCGGCGCTCGAGTTGATGCAGCGGGTCGGGATCCCGGCCGCGTCGAAGCGGTTGGACGACTATCCGCACCAGTTCTCCGGTGGGATGCGGCAGCGGGTGATGATCGCGATGGCGCTCGCGCTGTCGCCGCGGCTGCTGATCGCGGACGAGCCGACGACCGCGCTGGACGTCACGGTGCAGGCACAGATCATGGAGCTCCTCACCCGGCTGCAGGCCGAGGAGGGAATGTCGCTCGTCCTGATCACGCACGACCTCGGTGTCGTCGCCGGCGTCGCGGATCGGGTGGTGCTGATGTACGCCGGGCGCGTCGTCGAGACCGGTCCGCTGCGCGAGGTCTACGAACACAGCGCGCACCCGTACACCAGCGGCCTGATGGCGAGCGTTCCAGCCCTCGACGGCGCCCGCAGCCGCCTGACTCCCATCCAGGGCACCCCACCCGACCTGCTCGCCCTCCCCACCGGCTGTCCCTTCCGCCCCCGCTGCCCCCACGCCGACGCCCTCTGCGCAGACGTCGAACCCGACCTCGAGCCCCTTCCCACAACCTCCCTCCACCAAGCCGCCTGCCACCACCCGAAAGGAGCCCCCACCCATGCCCACTAACCCGGCTCCGTTGTTGTCTGTGCGGGACTTGCACACCTCGTTTCCGTTGCGGTCGGCGGTTCTGCGGCGGCCGGTAGGCGAGATTCAGGCGGTGGCGGGGGTGTCGTTCGAGATTCCGGTGGGTGGGACGCTCGGCCTGGTGGGGGAGTCGGGGTCGGGAAAGTCGACCGTCGCCCGGACCGTCATCGGGCTGGAGAAGGCGCGTTCCGGCAGCATTGTCTTCGACGGCGAGGAACTCACTTCATTGCCCAAGGCATCCATGCGCCGGGTCCGCCGGCAGCTCCAGATGATCTTCCAGGACCCGTACGCCTCACTCAACCCACGCGCAACCGTCGAGCAGATCATCGCCGAGGCCTGGCAGATCCACCCCGACGTCGTCCCCCGCAACCAGCACCGCACCGAGGTCCGCGAACTGCTCGAGCGCGTCGGCCTCAACCCCGACCACGCGCTCCGCTACCCGCACCAGTTCTCCGGTGGTCAGCGGCAGCGGATCGGCATCGCCCGCGCGCTCGCCCTGCGCCCGAAACTCGTGATCTGCGACGAGGCCGTCTCCGCGCTGGACGTCTCCGTGCAGGCGCAGGTCCTGAACCTGCTCGACGACCTGCGCCGCGACCTCGGCCTGGCGTACTTGTTCATCGCCCACGACCTGTCCGTCGTACGGCACATCTCGGACCGCGTCGCGGTGATGTACCTCGGCCGGATCGTCGAGACCGCGTCCCAGGACGAGCTGTTCGCGCGACCGCTGCATCCGTACACACAGGCGCTGCTGTCGGCCGTACCGGACCCGAAGCCATGGGACCGACCGCCGCGCGAGCAGATCATCATCGGCGGGGACGTCCCGTCGCCTGCGGATCCACCGTCCGGCTGCGGGTTCCGCACCCGCTGCTGGAAGGCCGACGAGACCTGCGCGGACGAGGTTCCCGAGCTCACCACGCGCCTCGACCTGCACCCCACCGCCTGCCACTTCGCCGCCGAACTCACCGGAGCCGCCCGATGACCGAACTCGTCCTGCTCCGCCACGGCGAATCGCTGTGGAACGCGGAGCACCGCTACCAAGGACAGCTTGGCAGCGGCCTCAGCGCCCGCGGCCGCCAGCAGGCGAAGGAGGCCGCGGACTACCTGCAATCGCTGCAGATCGACGCAGTGGTGGCGAGTGATCTCCAGCGCGTGACCGAGACGCTGCAGCCGTACCTCGACACGCGGGACGACGTACCGGTGCTCGTCGACCCGCGGTGGCGGGAAATCGACGTCGGGACGTGGGGAGGACGGACGTTTGCGGACGTGTACGCCGACGAGCCGGACGTGGTCGAGGCGTTTGCGCGTGGAGAGGACGTTGCGCGCGGCGGCGGCGAGACGTTCGCGCAACTGCGCACGCGAGTGTGGGCGGCGGCCCAGGAGATCGCCAACACAGACGTGGAGCCGGTCGGCCCCGGCGACGGAGGGGATGCGGATGCGGGGGTGCGTGCGGCCGGACCAGTACGGCGGGTGCTGGTGGTGACGCACGGCGGGCCGATTCGCGTCGCGGCCGCGTCCGCGCTCCAGCTCCCC
>DASSDE010000275.1:0-3207 GCA_035697365.1 Kribbella sp.
GCCGGTTGCGCCTGCCACCAAGACCTTCATGTCATCCTCCGTCGTCGTGACTACAACCCGGAGGACACGCGCCGGCTCAGCCCTGTGACATGGCCCCCGAAGAATCCGAAGAATCCGAAGAAAGCGTGAACTCCGTCGGCCCGAACGACACGTTGAGCTTGCCCTCGACCGTCATGGTGCCGCCCGTCACGCGGCAGGACAGCGACGCCATGAACGGCGTCTCGACCCAGCGGAGCGTCGCCACGAACGCGCCGTCGACCCCGACCGCGCTGGTCACGACCCGGTCGCCCGTCCCCGCACCGGCGTCGCCTAGGGCGTCCGGAGCGGACTGCTCCCGCCAGTCACCGGCGGCGCACACCAGGTCGTGCGTTCCGTTGCGGTCCGGATCCTCGAAGCTGAACGTACCGGTCCCGTCCGCGTCGATACGGACTGCCTTGAGCCCAGCGTTGTTGCGCTCCGAGAACCGGTACGTCGTCCCGTCGCCGGCTGCGGGCGCCGGACCGCTCGGCGGCGGCAGCTCCAGCTTCGCCGGACGTGGGACCGTGGGGACGTCCTTGCCCTCGAGCGCGGGCAAGAGGTGGTCCCACACCACGTTCATGATCTCCTGCGCGTTGTTGGACGCGCTGGTGGTGACGACCACCGCGTCGTGCTCAGGCACGATGATGACGAACTGGCCGAACGCTCCGTCCGCCCGGTACGTGTTGTGCCGGCCGCGCCAGTACTGGAAGCCGTAGCCCTGGTGGGAGTCTGGGTTTTCCTCGTTCTCGTTGGGGACCTGCTTGGAGGAGGCGGCCTCGAACCACTCGGCCGGCACGAGCTGCTCGCCCTTCCACACGCCGTGCTGCAGGAGCAGCTGCCCGAAACAGGCGAGCGACTCGGTGTTGACGCTCAGCCCCCAGCCGCCGACGGTGACACCCTCCTTCGACACCTGCCAGGTCGCTTCGCTGATGCCGAGCGGGTCGAACAGCCGCGGCCGCAGGTAGTCGAGCAGCCGCTCGCCGGTGAGCCGCTGCAGGATCGCGGACAGCATGTATGTCGCGCCACTGTTGTAGACGAACTGGCTGCCGGGCTCGTTCTCGACGTCGAGGCCGAGGAAGATCTTCACCATCCGGCGGTCCCGGCTGAGCGCGTCGACGGTGTCCTTGGAGTGCCCGGTCGTCATCGTCAGCAGGTGCCGGACCGTCATCGCGGCCAGGTTGTCGCTGACCGTCTCGGGTAGCTCGTCTGCGGTGAAGAACGAGATCACCGGATCGTCCAGCGACAGCAAGCCCGCGTCGATCGCGAGCCCGATCGCCGTCGAGGTGAAGCTCTTCGACACCGAGAACAACAGGTGCCGGTCGTCCGGCCGGTACGGCGTCCAGGACTCCTCGAGCACGACCTGACCGTGCCGCAGCACCATCAGTGTCTGGATCTCGGACTCGGCGGCGTCGAGCGCCCCGACGAAACTGTCGAGGGCCGCGGCGGACAAGCCCTGGGCATCTGGCGTACTCCGTGAAAGTCTGCTCACCCTCAGAACGCTATCTCCCCGAACGGACAAAAATAAGGTGAGTTCTGCCAGGCGAGCAGCCGTGATCGTGAATCCCGTCAAGGTCGACGGTGACGGGTTCCGGCGTACGGTCGAGAAGGCGCTGACGGACCGGGGCTTCGGCGACCCGTTGTGGCTCGAGACGACCGCGGACGACGCCGGGGTCTCGATGGCCCGTCAGGCGATCGACAACGAGCCCGATCTGGTGCTGGTCGCGGGTGGCGACGGTACGGTTCGGGTCGTCTGCGCCGAGCTTGCGCGGACCGGGATTGCGGTGGCGGTGCTGCCGGGCGGGACCGGGAATCTGCTCGCTCGCAACCTGGGGATCTCACTCGAGCTCGAGGTCGCGCTGCACGAGTTGCTCGACGGTTCGGATCGGCGGATCGACAGTGTGCGGGTCGAGGGGGACGGGCTGCGCGGCGACCGGTTCGTGGTGATGGCCGGGCTCGGGCTGGACGCGGCCATCATCGACGACGCACCGGACAAGCTGAAGAAGCGGGTCGGCTGGGCGGCGTACGTGGTGTCGACGCTGAAGAACCTGAACCATCCGACCGTGCGCGTCGAGATCACCGTCGACGACCGCCGGCCCGTACGTCGGCGTGCGCGCACTGTGGTGATCGGGAACGTCGGCACGCTGCAGGCGAACATCCCGCTGCTCCCCGACGCCGAGCCGGACGACGGCTTGATCGACGCGGTGGTTCTGACGCCGCGCTCCGTCGGTCACTGGCCTCGTCTGGTGCTCGGTCTGGTGGTCAAGTCGCTGCGCGAGCGGCATGTCGAACGCTTCACCGGCAAGCGGATCCAGGTCCGTGCGGACCGGACGGTACGCCGCCAGCTCGACGGCGACGCGATCACCGAAGGTACGTCACTGACCGCCGAGGTCGACGCATCATCTCTTGTCACTCGCGTCCCGTGAGGGCGGGAGCAAATGGTCCGGGGGTGGTAAGGCGGGTCAACTGGCGGGCGGCGGTGCCGACGGCTGGAGGTGGGCCAGTTTGTCGGGGTTGACGATGCCGTGGATGGCGTTGATCCGGGCGTCGGCGACGACGAACGACCAGATCGCGATCGTGTGGTCGGCGTAGATCCGCAGGGCGGGCTGGCCGCCGACGTGGACCGGCTCGGTCCGCAGGCCGCCGAACTTGCCGAAGACGCCGATCAGCATCCGGGCGACGTTCACCGCCCCGTGTACGGGCCGCGGGAAGCCGCCCTTCCCGCCGCCGTCACCGGTGAAGGTGACGTCCGGTGTGAGTAGGTCGACGAGTGCTTCCAGTTCGCCGCGTTCGGCGGCCGCGACGAACCGGCGGACCAGCTCGTCGCGCTCCTTCGGCGACGGGTCGAAGCGCGGTCGATTGTCGGCAATCCGACGACGCGCGCGGACGGCGAGTTGGCGGCAGTTGGCCGGCGTCTTGCCGAGGATGCCGGCCAGGTCGTCGTAGGAGTAGCCGAAGACGTCGCCGAGCAGGAACACCGCGCGCTGGTCGGGGGAGAGGCGCTCGAGGACGACGAGGAACGCGGTCGACAGCGAGTCCGACAAAGCGGCCCGGTCCGCGAGATCGACGTACTCGTCGACGGCCGGCTCCGGCAGCCAAGGCCCGAGATACTGCTCACGCTGCCGCCGCGCCGACCGCAGTTGATCGATCGCGAGCCGGGTCGTCACAGTCGTCAGGAACGCCTTCGGCGAC
>DASSDE010000276.1:0-10518 GCA_035697365.1 Kribbella sp.
CCGTCGTCACCGCTTCACCGGACAGCGACGACACCTTCGACCGGAACGGCGAACTCGGCGCAGCCGGCGCTGTGCTGCCAACTCTGCTGAAGGAGCTGGCATCCGAGCCGTATTACGCACTCCCCGCACCGAAGAGCACCGGCAAAGAACTCTTCCATCTCGAGTACGTCCGTGATGCTCTGCGCCGAACTGCTCTCGAGCCGAGCCTCCCCGACCTGGTAGCCACCCTGACCGAGCTGACCGCGGTGACTGTCGCCGACGCGATCCGGGCGGCCGATCTCGAGGTCCTGGTCGTCTCGGGCGGCGGCGTGCACAACACCACGTTGATGCGCCGCCTCGGCGAACTCGTGCCGGGCGTTCGAGTACTGACCAGCGATCAGGCCGGTGTGTCGTCCGATGCGAAGGAGGCCGTTGCGTTCGCGTTGATCGGCTGGGCGACGCTGCATGGGCTGCCCGGCAACGTACCGAGCTGCACCGGCGCGTCCGGACCTCGCGTACTGGGCCGCATCACGCCTGCACCCGGCCGTCCGCTGCCGACCGTCGAGCCGCTGTCCGCATGGCCCGATTCGCTGGCCTTCGCGGAGACCGTCCGATGACCGTACTGAGCGACGTCGTCGCCCGGCTGCTCGATCTGGGCGACGAGCACCATCGACCGGCGAGCGCGATCGCCGGCGTACGGATCGGGTCGGAGACGCAGGTCGAGACCGGAGGCTGGGCAGTGCTGCCCGGACCCGGCACCGGCGGCGTCCCGATGACTCGTCAGCTGGCCCTGGACCTCGCCTCGGTCACGAAGGTCGCCTCGACGACCACCCTCGCGATGCGCCTGGTCGCCGATGGCCTGCTGGAGCTCGACGCACCGGCCCAGCGGTACCTCCCGGACTTCCACGGCGACGGCAGGGACCTGATCACCGTCGAGCAACTGCTGACCCACACAGCCGGTCTGCAACCGTGGTGGCCGCTGTACTGCGACTCGCGCGATCGCGACAGTGCCCTGCAACGTGCGCAGACCCTTCCACTCGCCACCGCACCGGGCACCGCCTGGAAGTACTCCGATCTCGGGATGATCCTGGTCGGGCTGATCATCGAACGCATCACGACCCTCGGCCAGGCGGAGGCGTTCCGGAAGCTGATCGCCGAGCCGCTCGAACTCGGCGCCTCGTACGGCCCGATCCCCGCCGAGCAGGCCGTCACCAGCGCGGACAGCGACACGTACGAGTTCCAGATGATCGCCACCGGCCGCCCGTACCCGGTCCCGTTCGGCACCGACGCGTTCGACGGCTGGCGCGACCACACCCTTCGCGGCGAGGTGGACGACGGCAACGCCGCCCATGCGCTGGCCGGCGTCGCCGGGCACGCCGGCCTCTTCGGTACGGTCGACGATCTCCTGCTCCTGGGCGCCGCATTGCACGACGGGGAACTGGTGGACCAGGACGTCCTCGCGCGCTTCGCACAGCCGACGGCGGTGCATCCCGAACAGGCAGTCGGATTCCGGCGGATGCAGCTCGCCACCGACCGAGGTCCACTGACATTGCTGCACCACGGTGGATTCACCGGCACCTTCTTCGCCGTCGGGCTCGAGCGGCCGGTGGTGATCGCCGGCGGCGCCATGCGCCTGTACGGAACCTTGGGCCACCCACCGTTCGAGGTCGACCGGCTGGTCTCCGGCGCGGACATTCAGACGGTCCTGCTGAACGGCGCCGTTCAACTGCTCGGCCCCGCCATCGCGAGTGAGGAACGATGACCACCACCCCCGTACCGGCCGGCGAACAGGTTCTGCAGGTCCGCGACCTGTCCGTGGCCTTCACCACCTCGCGCGGCGAGGTGGAAGCCGTGCGCAACGTCAGCCTCGACGTCGCCGCGGGCGAGACGCTCGCCATCGTCGGAGAGTCCGGCTCCGGCAAATCCACGCTCGTCGCCTGTGTGAATCGCCTGCTGGCCGACAACGGCCGGATCTCCAGCGGCACGATCATGCTCGGCGATCTGGACCTCACGGCCGCGACCGAGCGGCAGCTGACCGCCATTCGCGGCAACCGCATCGGCCTGGTTCCGCAGGACCCGATGACGAACCTGAACCCGGTGATGAAGGTCGGGGCCCAGATCGTCGAGGCCCTCGAGGTGCACGGCCTGGCCAAAGGACAGGGCGCCCGGACGGAAGCGATCAGGCTGCTCGGCGACGCCGGCATCGCGGACGCCGAAGCGCGCTTCCACCAGTATCCGCACGAGTTCTCCGGCGGCATGCGGCAGCGCGTACTGATCGCGATGGCGCTGGCGTGCCGGCCCGAGGTGCTGCTCGCCGACGAGCCGACCTCGGCCCTCGACGTGACCGTACAGCGCCTGGTCCTGGACCAGATGGGACAGCTCGCCTCCGACCTGGGCGCCGCCGTCCTGCTGATCACGCACGACCTGGCGCTGGCCGCGGAGCGCGCCGACCGGGTCGCGGTCATGTACCGCGGCGAGATCGTCGAGACCGGCCCGGCCAGCGAGCTGATCGCCGATCCGCAGCACGAGTACACGCGCCGGCTGCTCGCCGCGGCTCCGGGAATGGCGAGCGCCAAGGTGGTTTCCGTACAGGCCGCCGACGAGGAGTCACCGCGCGAGAACCTGCTGGAGATGACCGGGGCCGTCAAGAAGTACCGCATCCATGGCCGCCGAGACCCGTTCCTCGCCGTCGACAACGTCGACCTGGTCATCCCACGCGGACGGACCGTGGCGATCGTCGGCGAGTCCGGCTCCGGCAAGTCCACGACCGCCCGGCTGGCGCTCCGCCTCGAGGACGCCGACGGCGGCACCGTTCGCTACCGCGGAACCGACATCTCAGCGCTCCGCGGCAAGGACCTGATGGCGTTCCGCCGCAGCGTCCAACCGGTGTTCCAGAACCCGTACGCCTCGCTCGATCCGCGGTACACGATCGAGCAGGTCGTCGCCGAACCCCTGCGAGTACACAAGATCGGCGACGCCGCCGCCCGCCGGAAGGCCGTGGCCGGGCTGTTGGATCAGGTCGCCCTGCCGGCCTCCTTCGGCGAGCGCTACCCGCACGAGCTCTCGGGCGGCCAACGACAACGCGTCGCAATCGCCCGCGCTCTGGCGCTGAACCCAGAGTTGGTCGTCATGGACGAGGCGGTCAGCGCACTCGACGTCCTCGTCCAGGAACAGATCCTCGACCTGATGGTCTCGCTGCAGGACGATCTCGGTCTGTCGTACCTGTTCATCAGCCACGACCTGGCCGTCGTACGACTGGTGTCACACCACGTCTACGTACTGAACAACGGACAGGTCGTCGAATCCGGGGAGCCGGACACGATCTTCCAGTCCCCGCGCGAGGAATACACCAAGCAACTGATCGCCGCCATCCCCGGCCACACCCTCACAACAGCCTGAGGCAGCTACCTCGCCAGGTACCGCCGCACGTCGTCGGCCACCTGCGTGCGGTTGTCCATCTCGTACTTGCGCAGGATCGTGCTGAGGTGCGACTTCACCGTGTTCAGGCTGATCCCGAGCTCGGTGGCGAGCTGATCGTTGTCGTAGCCCTCGACGAGCAGCAGCGCAACGCCCTGCTGCGCCCGGGTCAGCGCGACGAAGCGACGTTCCGGACCTTCGTCAACGGCCAGCATCATCTCGATCAGCTCGGACTGGGTCTGCTCCGCCGACCGGATCAGACTCTCCAGATGCACCCGGACCGCTTCGGCCATGTCGCCGGCCTCGAGGGCGTCGGCGGCCGTCGTCCGTAGGGACGCGATCCGGTTCGACAGGTACTCCATGACATGGTCGGAGGTGAGCACGTCCATGGTGTCGTCGCCGGCCGGGAGCAGCCGTAGCGCGTCGCGGTCCTCGGCCTCGCGGTTGAGCACCCTGGAGACCATCCCGGCGAGCCATTCGAACGCCCGTACGGCGTTGTCGTCGTAGGTCCGCGGCGCGTAGCTGTGCATCGACATCATGCCGATCAACTGTTCGCCCGACCGGTCGCTGCTGTGGCGGAAGAGCGGGACGGTGACGGCGTCGGCCGACAGCCTGCTGGTGTCGCCGGCGGGTACACCCGCGTTCAGCGCAGCGCCGTTGTCGTACGCGAACCGGTACGTCTGCCGATGCCGCAGCAACCACGCCGTCTGCCCGTTCGGCCCGTACGTGTGCGTCGCCGGATCGTCGAACTTGCCGCTGTCGTACCCGTACGGGAACCGCACCCGGTTCCGCCCCTGCAGGAACCCGATGTAGAACGTGTCGACCCGCGCCAGCTTGCCGGCCACTCCCCGGACGTAGTCGTACAGCCCGTGATGGTCGGTCCGGTACAACGCCTCGATCTTGTGGAAGGCCTCGCGGAGGATGATCGCGGTCTCCGCATCGACCCGCAGCACCCCGGCAGAATCCCCCATCGCCCCCATCGCCCCAGCACCTCCTCTCCGAGCACTATCCCCCGGTGCCCGCGACACCGCCACCGCAGGCCGTGGCGCGTGATCTCGTTCACTGCGGTGGATTTATATAGTAAAGCTATGTATATTTGTGGGTGTGACGACAACTGACCTGACTCGGCTCGGTGAGCAGATGGTGGTGGCCTCGACACGGTTGTCGCGGCTTGCCACCCGGAACGTGAACACGCTGCCGCACGCCGCGATGCGGGTGCTGGGGCGGCTCGACGAGCTCGGCCAGGCCCGGATCAGTGAGCTGGCCAAGGCCGACCGGACGTCGCAGCCGACCATGTCCAACCTCGTGCAACGGCTCGAGGAACAGGGTTCGGTCCTGCGCGTTCCGGACCCTGCCGACTCGCGAGCCAGCCTGATCAGCCTCACCGACGCAGGCCTCGCCGAGCTGCGCAACGCCCGCCGGCAGGCCGGCGAGGCGCTGGCCGCGCACCTGGGTCAGTTGCCCGCGGACGACCTCACCACCCTGGAGGCCGCCGTGACCGTCATTCACAAACTCCTCACCCTTGAACCATTGGAGGAAACGCCGCGGTGAGCACCTCGTCGTCGTTCCTGAAGCAGCCCAAGTCCGTCTGGGCGGTCGCATTCGCTTGCGTGATCGCCTTCATGGGCATCGGCCTGGTGGACCCGATCCTGAAGCCGATCGCCGAGCAACTGCACGCGAGCCCGTCCCAGGTGTCGCTGCTGTTCACGAGTTACATGGCGGTGATCGGGGTCGCGATGCTGATCACCGGCGCCGTCTCCAGCCGGATCGGCGCCAAGCGCACCCTGCTGATCGGTCTGGCCATCATCGTCGTGTTCAGCGCCCTCGCCGGCCTGTCGAACTCGATCGGCATGATCGTCGCCTTCCGGGCCGGCTGGGGCCTGGGCAACGCGCTGTTCATCGCCACCGCTCTCGCCACGATCGTGAACTCGGCGTCCGGCTCGGTTGCGCAGGCCATCATCCTGTACGAGGCCGCACTGGGCGTCGGCATCGCGGCCGGCCCGCTCGTCGGTGGCGAGCTGGGCACGATCTCGTGGCGCGGCCCGTTCTTCGGCGTCGCCGTGCTGATGACGATCGCGCTCGGTGCGACTGCGTTCCTGCTGCCCGCCGCGCCGCCACAGGCTCGTCGTACGTCGATCGTCGAGCCGCTGAAGGCGCTCCGGCACCGGTCGCTGGCGACGGTGGCGGTCACCGCGCTGCTCTACAACTTCGGGTTCTTCACGCTGCTGGCGTTCACCCCGTTCCCGCTGGCGATGTCGGCCCGGCAGATCGGGCTGATCTTCTTCGGCTGGGGCCTCTGCCTCGCGTTCACGTCGGTGTTCGTGGCGCCGCGTCTGCAGGCCCGGTTCGGCACCCTGCCGGTGGCGATGACGGTGCTGTTCCTGTTCGCCGTCGACCTCGCGGTGATGGGTGTGTTCGCCCACCACAAGGCGGTGCTCGCGATCGGTGTGGTCGTGGCCGGCCTGTTCCTCGGCATCAACAACACGCTGATCACCGAGGCCGTGATGGGTGCGGCTCCGGTCGAGCGCGGTACGGCCTCCGCGGCGTACTCGTTCGTCCGGTTCTCCGGCGGTGCTGTCGCTCCGTGGCTGGCCGGCAAGCTCGGCGAGGAGGTCAACATCCAGCTCCCGTTCTACGTCGGCGCCTTCGCCGTCCTGCTCGCGGTCGGCGCCCTGGCCACCGGCTGGAAGCCGCTGTCGCACCTGCGCGTCCCCGCCAACCACTCCGAGACCGAAGCCGAGGCCCTCACCGTCGCCGACGCCTGAGCTCGGTGGTCTACCCCGACCCGCCGGAGAACGATTTCTCCGGCGGGTTTTCGCGTTTAGGCTCGGTACGTATGTGGCCCATCCTGCGTACGTACAGCGGACGTAACCTCCACCGGATCGCCCTGCCGCTCGGCGGTATCGGGACCGGAACGGTCAGCCTCGGCGGCCGCGGCAACCTTCGCGACTGGGAGGTGGTGAACCGGCCGGCGAAGGGCTTCCGCCCAGGCACGGCGTTCTTCGCGCTACGTACCGAGGCCGCCGACGGGTCCGTGGTCGCGCGGGCCGTGGAAGGTCCGCTGGACCTCAGCGAGTACGAGGGCGCCCACGGCAGCGGCGCACAGAACCACGGGCTGCCCCGATTCCGGGAGGCGACGTTCGAGACCGCGTACCCGTTCGGGCGGCTCGCGTTGCACGACGACGACGTACCGGCGGACGTCGCGCTGGAAGCGTTCAACCCGTTCGTCCCGACCGACGTCGCTGCGAGCTCCTGGCCGGTCGCCGTACTGCGGTTCGCGGTCACCAACCGTGGTGCGGAGCCGTTGACCGTCTCGGTCGCCGGCGCGTTGCAGAACTTCATCGGCCGCGACGGTACGTCTGATGTTGCTGCGGGCAACTACAACACGGCAGCTTCGGGACCTGCAGGCGTTGAAGGCGTACTGATGCGGAGCCGCGGTGTCGCGCCGGAGGCGGAGCAGTACGGGTCGGTGGCGCTCGGCGTCCTCGACGGTGCCGACGTGTCCCGGCGTACGGGATGGGCGGATCGGACCTGGGGCGACAGCCTGCTGGACTTCTGGGACGACTTCACCGCGGACGGCCGGCTGGACGAACGCGTCAGTGAGTCCGCGACCCCGGTCGCCTCGGTCGCGGACCGGCGTACCGTCGCGGCTGGTGCGACCGAGCGCTTCACGTTCCTGCTCGCGTGGCACTTCCCGAACCGGCGGGGCTGGGAGAACCCGGAGTTCGTCGGGAATCACTACACGACGCTGTACGACGACGCGTGGACGGGCCTGTGCCGTTTCGCGGGCCAGCTGGAGGTGCTGGAACGTCGCACCGTCGGCTTTGTCAATGCGTTCCTGTCCAGCGATCTGCCGGACGAGGTGAAAGAGGCAGCGCTGTTCAATCTCAGCACGCTGCGGACGCAGACCGTGTTCCGGACGCCGGACGGTCGGTTCTTCGGATGGGAGGGGTGCTCCGACCACGAAGGCAGCTGTTTCGGCAGCTGCACGCACGTGTGGAACTACGAGCAGGCGACGCCGTACCTGTTCGGGGAGATCGCGCGGTCGCTGCGGGAGGTCGAGTTCGCGCACGCGACCGACGAGAACGGGCTGATGAGCTTCCGTGTCGGGCTGCCGTTGGAGACCAAGGCGCGGGACTGGAAGGTCGCGGCCGCGGACGGTCAGCTCGGGTGCCTGGTGAAGCTGTACCGGGACTGGCGGCTGAGTGGTGACGACGAGCTGCTCCGGTCGCTGTGGCCGGCGGCGCGGCGGGCACTGGAGTTCTGCTGGATCCCTGGCGGATGGGACGCGGACCGCGACGGGGTGATGGAGGGCTGCCAGCACAACACGATGGACGTCGAGTACTACGGCCCGAATCCGCAGATGCAGTCCTGGTACCTGGCTGCGCTGCGGTCGTGCGAGGAGATGGCGACGTACCTCGGGGACCCGCTCGCCGGGGAGTGCCGGAAGCTGTTCGAGAACGGCCGCGCGTGGATGGACGAGCATCTGTTCAACGGCGAGTACTACCGGCATCTCGTGCAACCGCCGGCGTCGGCGGACGATGTGGCGCCGGGGTTGCGCGAAACGATGGGCGCCGCGGATCCCACGCATCCGGTCCTGCAACTTGGCGACGGTTGTCTGGTCGACCAGCTGGTTGGGCAGCACCTCGCGCGCATTACCCACCTCGGCACGTTGCTCGACGACTCACACGTTGCTACCACCTTGCGCAGCATCCTGAAGTACAACGGGTTGTCGGGGTTCGCGGGGCACTTCAACCACATGCGCAGTTACGTACTCGGCGCGGACGAGTCCGCCGTACTGATGTGCAGCTATCCGCGCGGCAATCGCCCCGAGCGCCCGTTCCCGTACTTCGCCGAGGTGATGACCGGTTTCGAGCACATCCTCGCCGTCGGGCTGATCTCGGAGGGCCTGGTCGACGAGGGGCTCAAGGTGATCGCCGACATCCGGCAGCGGTACGACGGCGAACGCCGCAATCCGTACGACGAGGCCGAATGCGGTCACCACTACGCCCGCGCGATGGCGTCCTGGGGCGCGGTCGTACAACTCACCGGCTTCGACTACGACGGCCGCATTGGCGCAATGCGCTTCGCCCCACGCATGCCCGGCACCCGCACGATCTTCTGGTCCACCGGCGACGCCTTCGGCACCTTCGACACCACCACCCACCAACTCCACATCCAGGAAGGCACCCTGCACCTCACGTCCCTGCACCTGAACGACGAGGAACTCTCGCTGCCCACACCGGCACCCGACCGCGGGTAGCGCGCCCTACCTCAGCACGTCGAGGAGTGCGGCGAGGTCGCGGCGGTCGACCGCGCGGGCGCCGATCAGCGCCTGCATCAGCAGACCGTCAAGTGCCGCGACCAGCAGCCGGGCCTTCTGCGGGTCGGCTGTGAAGGTCCGCGCGATCCCGGTCAGCGGCTCCAGCCACGCACCGGCAGTTTCTCGCAGCTCCGGCCGCCGCGCGGCGTACAGGTACAGCTCGTAGAGCGCCAGCGTGCGGCCCCGGCGCCGTACGACGCTGTGTTCGATCAAGCGCGCCAACTCGTCGGCAGGGCGCGCTCCCAGCTCGCTCCCCCAGCCGTCCAGCTCGACGGCGAGATCGTCGGCCGCCGACCGGAGCGCAGCGACCAGCAGATCGTCGAGCGTCGGGTAGTGGTAAGTGATCGACGCCACCGAGACAGCGGCCTCCGCGGCGACCGCGCGATGGCTCACACCTGCGACTCCGTCGCGTTCGATCACGGTCAGGGTCGCCGCCAGCAACTCGCTCCGGCGCTGCTCACCGCGCATCCGGCGGCCGTCGACACCCTGCCTGACCTGCACGAACAGCAAACTATCAGGACAGCTGTACGGATTGATTTTGGTCCGGAGAATCGCGGGATCAACCGATCCCCACGACTTAGGCTCGGATTCCGTGGCCCCTTCAGATCTCAGTACGGCGATGCGCCGCGCGCTCCGGCGCGCCGATGACGGCAAGACCCTCGACCCGGCGGAGGTGGAGGTGCTGCTCGGCGCGAGCGGCGACGCTCTCACCGCGCTGATGACGACCGCGGCCCGGGTCCGCGACCAAGGACTCGCCGACGCCGGCCGCCCGGGAATCATCACGTTCTCGAAGAAGGTCTTCATCCCGCTGACGCGGTTGTGTCGCGATCGTTGCCACTACTGCACGTTCGCCACCACGCCGGGCCGGGTGCACGCGCCGTACCTGTCACCGGACGAGGTACTCGAGATCGCGCGGCAGGGCGCAGCGATGGGGTGCAAAGAAGCCCTGTTCACGTTGGGCGATGCGCCCGAGGACCGCTGGGACGCGGCGCGCACCTGGCTGGAGGAGGCCGGGTACGACAGCACGCTCGACTACGTACGGGCAATGGCGATCCGGGTCCTCGAGGAGACCGGGCTGCTCCCGCACCTGAACCCGGGCGTGATGTCGTGGCAGGACCTGCAGCGGTTGAAGCCGGTCGCGCCGAGCATGGGCATGATGCTCGAGACGACGTCGCGGCGGTTGTTCGAGGAGAAGGGGCAGCCGCACTTCGGGTCGCCCGACAAGGATCCCGCGATCCGGCTGCGCGTACTCGAGGATGCGGGTCGGTCCAACGTTCCGTTCACGACCGGGCTGCTGATCGGGATCGGCGAGACGCTGCCGGAACGGGCCGACTCGATCTTCGCGCTGCGCAAGATCGCCCGGCAGTACAACGGAATCCAGGAAGTCATCATCCAGGGTTTCCGGGTGAAGCCGGACACCGCGATGCGCAACGACGCCGACGTACCGCTGGACGAATGGCTGGCGGCGATCGCGGTGACGCGGGTCGTGCTCGGGTCGCGGGTTCGCGTGCAGGCGCCGCCGAACCTGGTCGACCTGGCCGAATGCCGTGCGCTGCTGGACGCCGGCGTGGACGACTTCGGCGGGGTGTCGCCGCTGACGCCCGACCACGTGAACCCCGAACGCCCGTGGCCGCAGATCGACGACCTCGCGAAGGTGACCGCGGACGCCGGGTTCGTGCTGCGCGAGCGGCTCACCGCACACCCGGAGTACCTGCGCGAACCGTGGCTCGATCCGCGGCTGATCTCGCACGTCGAGGCGCTCGTCGACCCAGCGACGGGCCTGGCGAACGAGGACGCGA
>DASSDE010000277.1:0-2221 GCA_035697365.1 Kribbella sp.
TCTTCGGTGTCCGCTCGCAGAACCTGGCCGAGAAGGCGATCAACAACGGGTTCTTCGAGCGCGAGATCACACCGGTGACGCTGCCGGACGGGACCGTGGTCAGCAAGGACGACGGGCCGCGGGCCGGTACGACGCTGGACAAGGTCAGCCAGCTGAAGCCGGTGTTCCGCGCCGACGGTACCGTGACGGCCGGCAACTGCTGCCCGCTGAACGACGGTGCCGCGGCGGTGGTGATCATGAGCGACACGAAGGCGCGTGAGCTCGGCCTGACGCCGCTGGCGCGGATCGTGTCGACGGGTGTCAGCGGGCTGTCGCCGGAGATCATGGGCCTCGGTCCGGTCGAGGCGTCGAAGCAGGCGCTGGCGCGGGCCGGGATGAGCATCGGCGACATCGACCTGGTCGAGATCAACGAGGCCTTCGCCGTACAGGTGATCGGATCGGCGCGGGAGCTCGGCATCGACGAGGACAAGCTGAACGTGCACGGCGGCGCGATCGCGCTCGGCCACCCGTTCGGGTCGACCGGTGCGCGGATCATGACCACGCTGGTCAACGGGTTGCAGTTCGAGGACAAGCAGTTCGGCCTCGAGACGATGTGCGTCGGCGGTGGCCAGGGCATGGCGATCGTCCTCGAGCGTCTCAACTGATGGGGCTCGACGGCCGGACGGCGATCATCACCGGAGCCTCCCGCGGGATCGGGCTGGCGATCGCGCAGCGCCTGGTCGCGGACGGCGCGCAGGTCGTCGTGACCGGTCGGACCCAGGAGACCCTCGATCAGGCGGTCGAGGCGCTGGGCGGCCGGAAGCACGCGCTGGGCATCGCCGGGAACGCGGCCGATGCGTCGCACCGGGGCGCGGTGGTGGCTGCCGCGGTGGCGACGTACGGCTCCGTGGACCTGCTCGTGAACAACACCGGCATCAACCCGATCTACGGGAAGCTGCTGGACGTCGAACCCGCGGTCGCGGGCAAGATGGTCGACACCAACGTGCTCGCCGCGATCGCCTGGGTGAAGGCGTGCCGGGACGCGTGGATGCGCGAGCACGGTGGTGCCGTGGTGAACCTGTCCTCGGTCGCCGGTCTCGCGCCGTCGCCCGGCATCGGGTGGTACGGCGCGACCAAGGCGATGCTGTCCCGGGTGACGCAGGAGTTGGCGTTCGAGCTGGCCCCGGAGATCCGGGTGAACGCCGTGGCTCCGGCAGTGGTCAAGACCAAGTTCGCCGGAGCTCTCTACGAAGGGCGTGAGGAGAAGGTGGCGGCGACGTACCCACTGCGTCGTTTGGGCCGGCCGGAGGACGTTGCGTCGCTGGTGTGGTTCCTGCTGTCCGACGAGGCGTCCTGGATCACCGGTCAGACCATCACGATCGACGGCGGCGTCACCCTCAACGGCGGGATCGTCTAAGGCCGACGTCCCTGCCAGGCCACGAGTCGGTCGTACGGCGGTGCGTCGTCGGTGACCGGCGTCGGCGGGTCGAACGGGATGTGACCGCCGCGCGGCTCGGCGGGGAGGTACTGCTCGGCCAGTGGCAGCAGGTAGGTCGCGATGTCATCGTCGAGCACGTCCAGCCGTCCGGTTGCTTTCGCCAGGTCCCAGGAGTGGGTCGCCAGTTCACGCGCGTACGAGTTGAGCGCGACCGCGCCGGACACAGTGCCCCACGGGACCCGGCAGACCCGATCCAGCACGCCGTCCTCGGCGAGCGTCGCCTCGAGCGCGGTCCGGCGCTCCTTCCACACACCGTCGACGTCGTCGGTCTCGGTGACGGTCGGGATGCTGAAGATGTCGGAGCCCGACAGTGCGAGGTCGATCCGGCCGATGACCGTCAACAGATGGCCGCGCAGGGTTCGGACGTCCCAGTCCGTGCACGGCGTGGGCAGGCCGAGCTCGCGAGGCTCGACGGCTTCGATCAGTAGCTGCGCCTGGTTCAGTGCGCGGATGAACATCGGGCGTGGGTCGTCAGTAGTCATGCAGACAGCTTCGCGGGGTATATACGACATCTTCTGTCCCATATTTTTGCTGATATGCGAGCGGACCGGTTGTTGCAGATCATCCTGTTGCTGCAGCGGCATGAGCGGCTGAGTGCGCGGGAGCTGGCCGGGCGGTTGGAGGTGTCGACGCGGACGGTCATGCGCGACATGGAGGCGCTGTCTGCGGCCGGCGTACCGGTGTACTCCGAGCGCGGGCGCAACGGTGGCTGTGTGTTGTTGCCGGGGTACCGCGCCGACGTCA
>DASSDE010000278.1:0-3076 GCA_035697365.1 Kribbella sp.
GCACACGCTGGCGAGCAGCGGGGTCATCCCGACCCGGCCGCTGGCCACCCTCGACGCGCCCGCGGGACGAGTGCCGAAGGCCCGGACGGCGACGTTCGGCGCCGCCCTGACGGCGACGGGAGCGTCCCGTCCGGCCAAGAGCTGGCTGGACGCGGCCGTGCACGGCGACTCGACGACGGCGGGCACAGCAGTTCCGCTCGACGGCTACCTGGATCAACTGAAGGCGCCGGCCGCCTGGCAGCGGGGACTGGACGGGCACGGCGTGAAGGTCGCGGTCGTCGACTCAGGTATCGACAGCGGGCACCCAGCGCTGGCCGGCAAGGTCACCGCGGCGGTCGACTTCACCGGTGAAGGTACCCAGGACGACGTCGGGCACGGTACGCATGTGGCCTCGCTGGTCGGCGGCAGCGGCGCCGGCGCAGATGGAGCGCGGCACGGAGTCGCACCGGGCGTCGAGCTGATCTCGAGCAAGGTCCTGAACGCCCAGAACGAAGGCACCACCTCCGGCATCATCGCCGGAATGGAGTGGGCGGCCGCGCAGCACGCCGACCTGGTGAACGTCAGCGTCGGAGGACGTGCGCCGGCGTACGGGGAGGACCTACTGGCCGAGACGGTCGACAGACTGACCGCCAGCAGCGGCGCATTGTTCGTGGTGGCCGCCGGCAACAACGGGCTGCCCTGGCCGACCCCGTTCTCGATCCAGTCCCCGGGTACTGCGGCGTCGGCGCTCACCGTCGGCGCGGTGGACAGCACCGACCACAAGGCGTACTTCTCCAGCGAGGGACCGACCTGGTCGTACGTGCAGAAGCCGGAGGTGTCCGCCCCCGGCGTCGACATCCCCGGGGCCCGAGCAGGTGCGCGTGACGGTGACCTGTACGTCTCCATGTCCGGCACGTCGCAGGCGACCCCACTGGTGACCGGATCGGCCGCACTGTTGTTGCAGCAGCACCCCGAACTGACGTGGCAACAGCTGAAGGCACGGCTCAGCAGCGCGGTCGACGACACCGGCACGTACACGTCCTGGTCAGGTAGCGGGCGAGTGAACCTCGACAAGGCCACCTCTGCAGGCCTGTCCTCCGACCTGGGCGTCATCGACTTCGGAGCAATCCGTCACCCCGACGACTCCAAGCAGACCCGCACCGTGAGGCTGACCAACCC
This sequence comes from Kribbella sp., assembly GCA_035697365.1. Classification (GTDB taxonomy): domain Bacteria; phylum Actinomycetota; class Actinomycetes; order Propionibacteriales; family Kribbellaceae; genus Kribbella. Next base: position 1,159 of record DASSDE010000278.1, read on the forward strand.
CGGCAGCACGCCGATCGCCGTGACGACCGCCGACCACGAGGTGCGGTCCGTCGTCGGTACGCCGGCGTCCGACGCAGCCGTTGTCGTGTCGCCGTCCGCGTTCACGATCCCAGCGGGCGGTACGGCGAGCATGACCGTCACCTTGGACCCGGCCGCGATCGCCGACGACATGTGGCAAGGCTCGGTCGACGTACTCGGCTCCGACGGCAACGAACTCCTGCGGCTGGCCCTGAACGCCTACGACGAGCCGCCGATGTACGACGTGTCCGTCCAGGTCCTCGACCGCGCCGGAAAGCCGGTGATCGGCGGCTGGGTCAACGCGTTCAACAGCGCGGACGGCAGCTTCATGCAGTTCGTGCTCGACGATCAGGGACGCTCGACCAGGCGGGTCCCGCCCGGCGAGTGGAGTATGTACAGCTGGGTGACGACGGGCGACACGCTCGCTCTGACCGGCGGGCCGGATGTGGTTGTCGCCCAGAAGACGACGGTCACCCTGGATGCCCGTAAGGCGGCTCAGCTGAAGGCCCCGGTCGTCGAAGGCCGGCCGACCGAAGCGACAGTGGCGGCGGTCAGCGCGCTGCGCGCGTCCGAGCCGAGCAAATGGCAGGCGGAGGACCTCTATCCGAGCATGGCAGACGTGGCCGCCGGCCGGATCTACGTGCAGCCGACCGCGGCGCCCAAGGCGGGCATCAACGAGGCCGTGACCCGGTGGCAGTTGCAGGCCACCAAGAAGGCGCATCGCGACGATCCGGACGTGTACGAGGTGTACCAGAACGCGAGCCACTTCACGCTGCCGCTGGCGAAGAACCTCGACCGGAAGGCGGTCCGGAACATGGCCCGCGTCGACACGACGTTCGGCGGCGTCTGGGGCAGTGGCGAGACCGGTGTCTCCCGCGGTGTCGCCAGCACACTGACCACCTTCGGCGGGTCGGTCTGGCAGCCGGTCAAGGTGCCGGCACACCGGATCGAGCTGCTCTCGGCCGGCCCCGGCATCCAGTGGTGGCAGTGCCTGGGCCTGCCCTCGACGGGTACGTCCGGCGTCTGCGACGACCCGTACCGGACCTATCAGCCGGGCGCCGACGTCCGCTCGGTCTTCGGGACAGCGATGCACCCCCAGGTCAGCGGCAGCGACATCTACGGCGGCCAGTTCGGCATCCAGGTGGGCGTGGCTGACCCCGGACACGTCGGCGTCCTCGACACCTCAGCGTTCGAGGCGGCCCGGCTGGCGCTCTATCGCAACGGTCAACAGGTCGGGGAGACGAACCAGACGTCAGGCTTCTTCGACGTACCCGACGGTCCGGCGCGCTGGCGGGTCGAGCACAGCTGGAAGACCGGCCAACGGCCGTCCTCTACGGAAGCCAAGACCACCTGGGAGTTCACTGCCAACACACCGGCGCCGAACGAGAATCCGATCCACCCGTCGATGATGCGGCTCAACTACGACCCCTACGTGGCGCTGGACGGCAGTGCGCGGGCTTTGCGTCCACTGCGGTTCGATCTCCGGGTCGGCTACCAGCCCGGCGCGACGACGTCGCCCCCCGCGTCAGCGCGCCTGTGGGTCTCGGCGGACCGCGGCAAGCACTGGTCCCCGGCAATCCTGATCCGCTCCAAGGACGCTTACCGAGCCATGATTCCTCCGCACCTGGTGCTCCCCGGACACACCCTCTCGGTGCGCGCCGCGGTCACCGACAGGGCCGGCAACTCCATCGACCAGACCGTGCTCGACCTGGTGCCTGTGCACTGACGAGGCAGACTGGAGAGGTGGCCGCCACCAACGCCCGACCGCTGGACCCGCTGCGTGACGGGCTGGCTCGGATGATCCTGACCAAGGTCGCCGGGCCAGACCCGCACGCTGAGCGCGCCCGGGTGCACAACACACCCGGTCCGCGCTGGTTCGCACCGGACCGTCCGATCCGTC
>DASSDE010000279.1:0-13313 GCA_035697365.1 Kribbella sp.
CCGGTCCATCTCCTCGAACCCGGCCTTCTTGCCGGCCCACACGAGCGGCATCCCGTCCGGGACGGTCAGGCCGGACGTGTTGTAGACCTCGGTCAGTCGCGCGTCCGCGCGCGCGTGCAGCAGCGCGTTCATGTCGGACACGCACACCAACTGCCGTTCGCCGTCGTCGATCCAGCGCGCGAACGTCTCCACCGTACGGTCCAGGTTCGTCACGCTGACGTGGATCCCGAGGACATCGACCCTACTCATGCGTCCTCCCCCGTCAGCCCTGACAACATGGCGAGGTCGGCGTCGACCATGATCCGAACGAGCTCGGGGACATGCACCTGGGCCTTCCAGCCGAGGTCGCTCGCGGCCTTCGAGGCGTCACCGATCAGCGAGTCGACCTCGGTCGGACGCTCGTAGCGCTGGTCGTGGTCGACGTACCGCTCCCAGTCCAGCCCGACGTGCTCGAACGCCAGCGCGACGAAGTCCCGCACGGAGTACGACGTACCGGTCGCGATCACGTAGTCGGCGGGAGTGCTGTGCTGCAGCATCCGCCACATGCCCTCGACGTACTCCGGGGCGTACCCCCAGTCGCGGGACGCATCCAGGTTGCCCAGGTACAGGCGGTCCTGCCGACCGGTCTTGATCGCCGCCACCGCACGGGTGATCTTGCGCGTCACGAAGGTCTCACCGCGCCGCGGCGACTCGTGGTTGAACAGGATCCCGTTCACCGCGAACATCTCGTACGCCTCGCGGTAGTTGCGGGTCATCCAGTACCCGTAGAGCTTCGCGGCCCCGTACGGCGACCGCGGGTAGAACGGGGTGTCCTCGTTCTGCGGCGGGGGCGTCGCGCCGAACATCTCCGAGCTGGACGCCTGGTAGAAGCGGCAGTCGAGTCCGATCATCCGGATCGCCTCGAGCAGCCGCGTCGTCCCCATCCCGGTGGTGTCGCCGGTGTACTCGGGCTCGTCGAACGACACCCGTACGTGCGACTGCGCTGCCAGGTGGTACACCTCGGCGGGCTGGATCGACGCGAGCAGCGTGACGAGTCGCGACCCGTCGGTGAGGTCGCCGTAGTGCAGGAACAGCCGCTTGTCCTGCGCGTGCGGATCCTCGTAGAGATGGTCGATCCGGCGCGTGTTGAACGTACTGGCGCGGCGGATCAGGCCGTGTACCTCGTAGCCCTTGGCCAGCAGCAGTTCGGCCAGGTACGAGCCGTCCTGGCCGGTGATGCCGGTGATGAACGCCTTCTTCATGCCATCTGCTCCTGGTACCAGGCGTAGGTGGCGGCCACACCGTCTTCCAATGAAATCGAGGGTTTCCAGCCGAGCGCCAGCAGCCGGCTGACGTCGAGCAGCTTGCGCGGGGTGCCGTCCGGCTTGGACAGATCGTTGCTCAGGGCACCGGTGTAGCCGACCACCCGCGCGACCAGCTCGGCCAGCTCGCGGATCGTCACGTCGGCGCCGACACCGACGTTGATCGGCTCCGGCTCGTCGTAGTGCTCGACCAGGTGCAGGCACGCGTCGGCCAGGTCGTCCACGTGCAGGAACTCGCGCCGCGGCGTACCGCTCCCCCACAACACGACCTCGGGTGCGTTCGTCTCCCGAGCCTCGTGGAAGCGGCGGATCAGCGCCGGCAGGACGTGCGACGAGGTCGGGTCGAAGTTGTCGTTCGGCCCGTACAGGTTGGTCGGCATCGCGGAGATCCAGCGCAGCCCGTACTGCCGGCGGACGGCCTGGACCTGCATGATGCCGGCGATCTTCGCGATCGCGTACGCGTCGTTGGTCGGCTCCAGCTCGCCGGTCAGCAGGCTCGACTCACGGATCGGCTGCTCGGCGTACTTCGGGTAGATACAGGACGAGCCGAGGAACAGCAACCGCGGCGTCCGGACCTCGAGCGCGGCATCCATCAGGTTCACCTGGATGCGCAGGTTGTCGCTGAGGAACTCGGTCGGGTGGTCCCGGTTCGCCAGGATGCCGCCGACCCGGGCCGCGGCGTCGATCACCAGCGCCGGCCGGTGCGTGCGCAGGAAGTCGAACGTCTGCTGGCGATCCCGCAGATCAAGCTCGGCGGACGTCGCCCCGATCAGGTTGGTGTATCCGGCCGCCTCGAGCCGGCGCCAGAGGGCCGACCCGACAAGTCCACGATGGCCGGCGACGTACACCGGGGCATGCAAATCCATTAGTACGCTCCTGCGCCGTAGATCACCGCGCGCACGGTCTTCCAGAGAATCAGCAGGTCCAGCGTCATCGACCAGTTGTCGACGTACCGCAGGTCGAGGCGGACGGACTCGTCCCAGGACAGGTCGCTGCGGCCGCTGACCTGCCACAGACCCGTCATACCGGGCTTCACCAGCATCCGCCGCGAGTCGTCGGCCGCGTACAGCGCGACCTCCTCGGCGAGCGGCGGCCGTGGTCCGACCAGGGACATGTCGCCGCGCAGCACGTTGAACAGCTGCGGCAGCTCGTCCAGCGAGAAGCGGCGGATCCAGCGACCGAGCGGGGTCATCCGCGGGTCGTTGCGCATCTTGAAGATCACGCCGTTGCCGTCGCTCAAGGCGTACAGGTCGCTGAGTCGCTGCTCCGCGTTGACGTACATGCTGCGGAACTTGAGCATGGTGAACTCGACGCCCCCGCGGCCGACGCGCTGCTGGCGGAACAGCACCGGACCGGCGCTGGTCAGCTTGACGGCGAGCGCCAGCCCGACCAGCAGCGGCGACAGCAGCACAATGATGCCGAGAGCAACAGTGCGGTCGAAGACGGCCTTCATCAGGTGCGGTCCGCCGCTGACCGACGGGCGCTCCAGGTGCAGCAGCGACAGGCCGGCCACCGGGCGTACGGAGATCCGCGGACCGGCGACCTCGATGATGCCCGGAGACACGATCAGCTCGACGCCGCGCTGCTCCAGCGCCCACGACAACCGGCGCAGGGACTGACCGGCCAGCTCCGGATCGGTCGCGATCGCCACCACCTCGACCGCGTGCCGGTCGGCGGCCGCCAAAATGTCCGGCTCGTCCAGCTCTTCGAGTTGCAGGGAATCGGAGTTGTCCTCGCGCGGGCGGCACGTCGCGACCACCCGGAATCCGTCGGTCGGACGGCTCTCGAGGTGCTCGCACAGCGTCGCGGCCGGGCCACTGCGCCCGACCACGAGAACCCTGTGCATGCAGCGACCTCTGACCCGGTGCCGGTGCAGGTCCTTCCGCAGCGCGTACCGCAGCAGGAGCGCGGCGACCACCAGAACCGGGATCGCCAGCACGACGAACCCACGGGCGATCTGGGCCCTGGTCACGTACGACGTCATCGCCACCGCCGCGGTGAGCCCGACGCCCGCGCGCAGCAACGAGCGGAACTCGTCCGGCCCGGCGCCGAAGAACCGCGGGTCGTATCCCTTCGACAGGGCGACGACCGCGACCCAGGCCAACGGCAGCAGACTGCTGACGACCAGGTAGCTGGAGCCGACGTGGTACCCGAACCGGGTCAGCAACGCGATCGAGACGCCGAGCATCGCGGCGAGCAGATCCCCGCCCACCGCGGCCCACCGGTAAACCCCGACCCAGCGCGGCTCGGTCGACCGGGACGGCAGCGGAACGATCGCCGGAACCTCGTGCGGGACGACCCAGAGCGGCCGACGGCTGTCCACAGCGTCCGGCGCTTCTGCTCCGCTCACAGCGGTCCTCGTCCCCTCCCGCATCCGCCCCGTCACCTACAGTGTCCGGCACCGCATGCAGTGTGTCCTTGTTAACCCGCGCGTCGGCGCGGAGTCACCGAACATTACTACGCGAGCAGCCCTCGAGCGACGACCGGTACCGATCCTTGTCAAGAACTTTCATACGACCGGATCAAACGATCCGGGCGGTCTGCGATCAGACTGGTTCGTGCTGGGCCCGAATGGTTGCGGACTGAAGGAAATCCTGTAGCCGGCGGGCAACGACGCCGACCCGGAAGTCGGCCTCGAAGCGACTCCTCGCCGCGGCCGCCATCCGCGCCTGCCCGGCGGGATCCTCCATCAGCCCGATCAGCACACCGGCTGCCGCCTCGGCGTCGTCCAGCGGCCAGAACTGCCCCTCGGTCCCGGGCCGAACGACGTCGGACACGCCGCCGACGTCGGCCGTGAGCACCGGTAACCCTTCCGCCATTGCCTCCGCGAGAACGATGCCGAAGCTCTCCATCGTTGCGGTGTGGCAGTACACCCGATGCTGCCGCATCAGCGATCGCGCATCGGACCGATACCCGAGAAACCGGATCTGCTCGCTGACGCCGAGGTCACTGGCCAGCTTGCGCAGCGACGGCCCGTCGGGACCGTCGCCCACGATCGACAGCGAGTAACGGTGTCCCCGGGCAGCGGCCGCGCCGAGGATTCGCAGCAGGTGGCTCTGGTTCTTCCGCGGCTCCAGACCGCCGACCGTGATCAGATCGGCCGCGATCCCTGATGCCGCAGCCTCTGCGCCGTCAGGTACCGGGTTCGGGACGACGGCTCCCGGTACGTTCTGCAGCGCCGGGATCCGCTGCTGCAGCTGATCCTTGCTGAACCCCGATACGTAGACGATCCCGTCCAGCCGCCCCAGTACGTCGGCCTCGGACTCACGGATCGATCGGAACAACGCGCTGTCGCGAACGATCTCGCCCTTGTCGGCCCACTCGTCGGCCTGGGAGATGTTCAAGTGCGCAACCATCACGACGGGCTGGGTCGTCCGAACCCGCAGCGCGACCGCGGTCGTGATCGGGCACTGCGTGTAGATCACCGCGTCGGGCCGGTTCGCCAGGTGCCTGCGCAGGGCGATCTCGAGATAGTGCGCGTGCCAGTACTGATGCCATCGGACGCCCGCCGGCCGGCTGAACTTCCGCAGACCGACCTTGGCCGCGAACACCGGCAGGACGAGCGGAGAACGCGCGTCGAAGGGGCTGACGACGCTCACCGGCTCCGACGCCGCGTCCAGGTGCTCTGCGAGGGTCCGTACGTGACTCTGCAAACCGGACGGACCGTGCAGCCGCATCAGAGTGGCGATCACGACCTCCTTCATGCCGCCGCCCCCTCGGCCGCGGTGGCGTCGTCGCGGGCCGGTACGGCGAAGCGCTTCCGCAAGGCCGCCAGCAACTGGCTCCACCAGATTCCGGCTCCGAGAATGGACGCGATCGCCGTACCCCAGACGGTGCCCTGCGCATCCCACAGCACCGCACCGGCCGTGGCCAGCCCGACGAACAGGACGGTCGCGGTGATCTGGCAGCGCATCGTCAGGTCGGCGCGTCCGAGCGCTCGCAGCGCAGCGGACGGCCCGACCTGGGCGCAACCGGCCGCGGAGCTGACCATCACGCCGAGCACCAGCACGTGCGCGTGCGGCCAGACGTCGCCCAGGAGCAACCGCCCGATGCCGAGCGGGAAGACCAGCACGAGCACGATCCCCCACATCATCGCGACGACGGCCAGTCCACCGCTCAGGCCACCCGCGATGATCAGCAGCGCGCGCCGTCCTCGCGTCAACGCCCTCGCAGCCTCCGGTACGGCGACTTGCCCGACCCCCATCAGAAGGGCCGCGACCGGACCGATGACCATCTCCGCGCCGCGGATGGCACCGGCAGCCGCCAGGCCACCGGTCGCCGCCACCACGAGCGACCTGATCTGGCCGCCCGCGCCGAGCACCACGTTCTCCACCAGGAAGCGCAGTCCGAGGTCGCGGTGCCGACGCAGCCAGCCGATCGCCTCGCGCGGCCGGGGCACGATCTTGGCCTGCCAGATGCCGAACAGCGCGGCCACCCAAGCTGTACCGCCGAACACGAGCAGCGCGAACGTGATGCCTCGAAGATCCAGGACGTACCCCAGGGCGAGGCCGCCGATCATCAGCACAGTCCAGACCACGTCGTTCAGGAACGTCTTGACGCCCTGGCCCGCGGCGAAGAAGGCCGACCGCCAACTGTCCTGCAGCATCAGGCCTGGCAGAACGATGCCGAGCGCAACGAAGGCCGCGCCGACCTGCGACCCCGGGGTGTGCAGCTTCAGCGCGAGACCGAGCGTGACGCACAGCGCGCCACTGACCAGACCGGACAACAGCGCGACACCGCCGGCGGCCGCCACCGCGTCCCGCCACCTGTCCGAACCGACCGCGCTGAACCGGACCATCACGGCGTCGGTCGACAGTGCGCGCGAACAGTTCAGCGCGATGGCGTACGCGACGAAGGCCAGTCCGAGCGCACCGAGGCCCTCGGCACCGAGCAGCCTGGCCACGAACACACCGAGCAGGAAGTTGCCGAGACTCGAGACGGCCTGGTCGGCGATGCCCCAACTGAGCCGTCCGGCAATCTGCCGCCGCAGCGCTGAGCGGTGCGGCGGCTTCAGGGCGGAATGCCGGCCGGTCATCCGCGGGCGTCCCGGTCGCCGTCGAACAATGCCGTACTGAGCGCAGCGAACTGCTCGTCGAGTCGCTGCTGAACGATCCGGTACCGAGCTGACAGCGTCCGGACGATCTCGTCGCGCTCGGTCCACAGCTCACGGGTCATCGCGTACAGCCGATCGACATCGAGGGCCCGAATGTCCTGCACCCGGTCCCCGACGCCGAACTGCTCCATCAGCGCGACGTGCTTGTGGCCATAGGCAATCGCCACCGTCGGCTTGCAGAGCTTCAGCGCGACCAGGACCGTGTGGAAACGGGTGCCGATGACCGACTCGACGGTACCGAGCTGGTCCATCAGCTCAGCGACCGACGCGAACGATTCGTAGATCACCGGCGGTTCGCCCGGCCCGGACCACGCCGTTCGCGCGGCGGTCAGCACGTCCAGCGCGACGGCCTCGTCATCGGCGTCGCCGATCAGCAGCCGCACCTGATGTCCGTCGTCCATCAGGCGGGCGACGAACCGCGACATCTTGTCTGTGTATTCGGCCTGGATCCGCTCGGCGTCCGCACGCTCGTCGGGACGGCCGGAGTACGCCATCAGCCCAACGCCGATCGTCCCGGTCGCCGGCGCCCGTCCTGGCGGCGAGGGCAGCGCGAAGACCAGATCCGGATAGACCTGGTCGTCGGCACCGGACATGCCCATCTCGTGCGCGGCCTCCAACGACTTCTCGTCGCGGAACGACCGGTAGTACGCCAGCTTCGCCGACTTTGCGAGCAGCCAGCCGGTGAGGCGTTGTTTGACCGTCGATGCACCGACGCCGACGAACGCGACCTTGGTACCGAACAGCTTCCCCGACAGCGACATCACGAACTGCGAGTACGGCAGCTCCCAGGGCCGCTGCGGCAGCGTCGATTCCAGTACGCCCATGCCTGGGACGATCACCACGTCGTGCCGCCGTACCCAGGAGGAGATCCGCCACCCATCGATCAGCACGCCCAGTCCGAGCCTGCCGAGCGTCACGCCAACCCGGAGCAGGCGGGCGTTCGGGTGCCGCTGCGGACCGTGCAGCCAGTTCAGCTGCGCGGCCGGCACGCCGTACTGCTCGATGACCCGCTCGGGGCCGGAGCACAGACAGTCGAGTACGGCGTCGGGCTGTTCAGCCTTGAGATAGGCGAGGACGGCCTCGAGTGTCGCGTCGTTGCCGATGTTCCCCGAGCCGAGGCGTCCGAACAACCCGACCCGTGGCGGACGGTACTGCACGTCAGGATCCCTCGTTTCCGGCCACGATCCCCTGTACGGACAGGGTGTCGACCGCGCCGAAGTACTTGATCGGCTCCGGCTTCGAGTGGCCCGGCAACCGACGCGTCACGCGGGTGGCCAGCCAGTGGCGGATGTGGCGATTGCACTCCCGGCGTTCGGACGCGGTCAGCGGAGCACGCCGTACGGCGGCGAAGTAGCCGAGGATGTACTCGGCGACCAGCCTGGCCGGCGGATTGACCAGCTTGTTGGACCGCTTCGGGTCCAGGTTGCGCGACCAACTGCTGATGGTCGGGTTCGCCTGCAGCGCGCGGCCGTCGTGGTGCCGGCGGAAGTACAGCCAGTCCGGAACCTGCAGGAAGCGGCCGTGCAACGCGACCTCGGCCATGAACACCTGGTCCGCGTGGTAGAAGCTGTCGTGCGGCTTCACGTTCCGCAGCACGTCGGCACGGATCACGCCGTAGAAGTCGTCCGCCTGGATCGCACCGGGCAGGTCGCCGTCGAACAGCATGCTGCGCAGCCGCTCGGGAGCGTCCGGCGCATCGGTGTGCAGCGGGTACTCCAGCGCCTGGATCACCGTGTCCTCGCCGTCGATCGCCGCGGTATAGCTGTGCGCGAGGATCGCGTCCGGGTGGGCGTCCAGCAGTGCGACACACCGTGCGACCAGATCGCGCGCCCAGAGGTCGTCGCCGGAGGCCCACTTGAACAATTCGCCGTGGCTCTTGCGGAACACGAAGTCGTGGTGCGGCGCCGCACCGATGTTCCGCTCCTGGCGGTGGAAGGTGATCCGGGAGTCCCGCCGCGCGTAGTCGCGGCAGATGTCGTCGGTGCCGTCGGTGGACGCGTTGCTGGACAGGATCAGCTCGAAATCGGTGTAGGTCTGTCCGAGCACTGCGTCGAGGGACTGCGCCAGGTAGTCCTCGCCGTTGTACACCGGCAGCCCGATGCTGAGTCGTGGGTGGCTGGTCATCTCGTCCCCTCAGACGTAGGTGCGGAACACCGGTTTGACCGGACGGCCGGGCAGGAACGCCGCCACGTCTTGTGCGTCGAGTGCCTGGCGGTAGACCTTGCAGGCGTTGCCGACGACCTCGACCGTGCGGTCGATGTCGGCGTCGCTGAGCGCGCTGCTGACCACGAACGACGGGCCGATCACGCCGCCGAGGATCAGCTCGCGCAGGAAGAGCGTGCGGTACGGCTGGGACGGCTGCAGGCTCTCGTCGAGAGTTGCGAAGACGAGGTTGCTCGGCCGCCCCCGGACCACGACGTGATCCGGTACGCCCGCTGCCGCTGCGACCTCGCGGACACCGCGGGTCAGCCGCTCGCCACGCTCGTGCAGGCGGGCGGCGATGCCTTCCTCGGCGTAGACGTCCATCACCGCAATCGCTGCTGCGAGAGCGTGCGTCTCGGCGCCATGTGTCGTGGACAGCAGGAACACCCGTTCGTCGTCGCTTCGCAAGCCGCCGCGTTCCATGTACTCGCGTTTGCCGGCCAGGGCGGAGACCGCGAAGCCGTTGCCAAGTGCCTTGCCGAAGGTCGAGAGGTCGGGCGTCACGCCGTACACGCCCTGTGCGCCGGCCTCGGAGAACCGGAAGCCCGTGATCATCTCGTCGAAGACCAGCAGCGCGCCGTACCGGTGCGCCAGGTCCCGCAGACCTTCCAGATAGCCGGCCGGCGGGTCGGTCTGGGTCGACGCCTCGAGGATCAGGCAGGCGATCTCTCCGTCGTGCTGCCGGAACAGTTCCTCGGTCGCCGGCAGGTCGCCGTACGGGAAACCGACCGTGAGGCCGCCGATCGCGCCCGGGATGCCGGCCGCCATCGGGGTCCGGGTAATGAACCAGTCGTCGATCGAGAAGAACGCGTGATCGGTGCAGATGGCGACCAGTGGACGGCCGGTGATCGCGCGGGCCAGCTTGACCGCGGCCGTGGTCGCATCCGAGCCGTTCTTCGCGAACTTCACCATCTCGGCGGTCGGTACCGAGGCCAGGAAGCGTTCCGCGGCCTCCAGTTCGACGATGCTCGGGCGGACGAAGTTGCTGCCGCGGTCGAGCTCGCGGCGAACCGCTTCGATGACCTTCGGATGCTGGTGGCCGAGGCTGACCGCGCGCAGCCCGGAGCCGTACTCGATGTACTCGTTGCCGTCGACGTCCCAGACGTGCGCGCCGTCGCCGTGGTCGATCACCGGCGCCATGTCCTCGGGGAACTGGTCCTCGCCCTTGGCGTAGGTGTGCGCGCCACCGGGGATCAGGTCGTGCAGCCGCTTGTTCGCGGCGACGGATCTCTGGAACGATTTCGTCATGTCAGCCTCGCAATGGCCGGCGCCAGCGGCGCGGCGGCCTTGTCGCGGTCGGACATCAGGGTCACCGGCAGCGGCCACGGGATGTCCAGGTCGGGATCGTCGAACCGGATCGCGACGTCCTCGGACGGGTCGTGCGCGCGGTCGATGCGGTACGAGACGTCCGCCGGATCGGTGAGCGCCTGGAAGCCGTGCGCACAGCCGGCCGGAACGTAGACGGTCACCTGGTTGTCACCGGTCAGGTCGAACGTCTCCCGGTTCCGGTACGTCGGTGAGCCGGGACGCAGGTCGACGACCACGTCGAACACCGCGCCGTACGAGCAACGGACGAGCTTCGCCTCGCCCTTCCCGGACCGGGTGTGCATGCCGCGCACGACACCCTTTCGGGAACGCGAGATGCTGTCCTGCACGAACCCGTCCGGATCGAGACCGGCCTTCGCCACCACGTCCCGGTCGAACGTGCGGGAGAAGAATCCGCGCTCGTCGCGGTGCGGCGTGGGACGGAAGAGCAGTACCCCGGCGATGCCCGGGACCTCGACGACCTCCATGGGTCAGCGTCCCCTCTCGTGCGGTTCGGGGAGGGGGACGAGGTAGGTCGTGCCCCAGCCGCCGTCGGCTTCCAGTTGGGCGATGATCTCGTCGGCGATGTCCCAGGTGAGGACGAGGACGACGTCCGGCTTCGCGGCCTTCAGTTCGTCGATCGGACGGATCGGGATCGTCTTTCCGGGGCAGCCTCCGGGGAGCCGGCGGCCGTGCTTGCCGGGTGCGAGGTCGACGGTGAACGGCAGGAGGTCCGCCGTCACCTTGCTCAGGTCGAGGAGGACCGGAGCCTTGGACGGAGCGCCATAGCCGAGGACCGTACGACCCGCGGCCTGGTGCCGGGCCAGCTCGTCGTGAAGCGCGCCGGCGGCATGCCACGCGGCTTCCTGCAGGCTGCCGAGCTGTACCTCGTCGGCGATGCCTGCCGCGTCCTCGTCCTCGAGCACGACGTCGACCGACGCGTCCGGCCTGGCGTCCGCGGTGTGCCGGAGCATCACCATCAGGCTGCCGCCGTACATCTCGACCTGTTGCACCGACTCGACCTTGAGGCCGTGCAGTGCGGCGATGTTCTGCAGGGCGCGCAATGAGACGTACGCCCAGTGGCCGTGGCGGATGGTGTCGAACTGGTTGCCGACGAACAGCGGCAGCAGGTGATGGAACTCCATCACCAGCAGGCCGCCGGGCGCGAGCCGGTCCGCGCGCAGCTTGAGCATCTCGCCGTACTGCGGCTCGTGCACGATCCCGTGCACGTCGACGACCAGGTCGGCCTTCTCGTCAGCACCTGCGAGCCTGGCGCCGGCCGCGTACAGATGGTCTAGCCAAGACCCGCCGTGGGGACTGCCGAACTCGAACACCACGCCACTGCTCAGTTCTGGATGGTCACTGAGGATCTCCTTGACCGAAGCCTCCGCGTGCGCCCGGCTGGTCGCCGACTCGACCGCGAGCGGCTCCTCGGCCAACTGCGGCTCGACCGGCCCGAGCTGCACCAGCGTGCACTCCCGGCAGAGCCAGAGCGCCAGCGGCCAGCGCGGGTCGGGTCCGGGAGTCTCGGCCGGCGGGAAGTAGTCGGCGCACGGCTGCTCACCGAGGTCCACCACGGGGACGACGTTCTCCCCCGCGCACCCGCGACACTTGAAGCTCACTGCGTCCCCCTCGTTCACCATGTCAGCGTGGCTTTGGCCGTGGTGAAGGCCTCGGCGTACGGCGCCCTGCATTCCATCCCCCGCAACCGGGCCAGGCCGGCGAACACCTCTTCGTCGAACCAGTCGTGCGGGACCTGGGATGGGTACGCCTTGTGCAGCAGCGCGACCTTCTCCCGGAGCTGGTCCTCGGTGAGTTCGACGTACAACCACGGACGGCTGAAATCGCCGTCCCACTTGGGAATCTCGTAATGCAGCACGAGGTGGTTGCGCCAGACCGTCGGGGCCAACTCGGCGATCAGCCGGTGGTCCTGGTGCGCGTCATGTTTGCTCGGGGCAAACACCAGGTCGGCGCGACGGCTGCCGCGTGCTGTTGCCTCCAGCAGTTCCTTGGTCTGGTTCCAGTACGCCGGGAGCCGGCCGTCCGGCAGCTCGGCCGAGGTGACGGTCACCGCACACTCCGGGAGGAACAGCTCCGCCGCGCGGCGGGCCTCCTCCAGGCGTACTGGCGTACCGGTCGCGATTACGAACTCGGCGGTCAGGTCCGGCACCGACTCGGCCAGCTTCAGCAGCGTGCCGCCGCAGCCGATCTCGATGTCGTCCGGATGGGCGCCGAGGGCAACCAGATGGACCGGCCCGTCGATCAGCCCGAGCTGGAACGGAAGCATCAGATCGCCACCACAACCGGATCCTGGTCCACCACCGGACCCTGGTTCACCACCGGATTGTTGGCCGGCCGATTGTCGACAGTCTGCGTGTCTGCCGTCCGGCTGCGCTGGTCCCGGTTCTCGTGGCTCCACAGGGCCCAGGGCTTCTTGCCCGACCGGTACAGCTCCTCGAGCTGACTGCGCTCCTTGAGGGTGTCCATCGGCGCCCAGAACCCGTGGTGCGGGATCGCCTCCAGCTTCGACATCGCCGCCAGCCGCGGGAACGCGTCCCCGACCAGGTCCTCCCCCTCGCCCAGAACGTCGAAGATCTCCTTCTTCAGGACGAAGTACCCGCCGTTGATCCACACGTTCAGATCCGAGGCAGACCGCAGCCCGGTGATCCGCGAGTCCGTACCGAACTCGACGACGTGGAACGACGCCTGCGGCGGAACCGCCAGCAGACTCGCCGTCACATCGCTGGCAATCACATTGTCGACAATCTTGTCCATCGGAGCATCGGTGAGCACGTCACCGTAGTTCGCCAGAAAGACGTCGTCGTCCTCCAGGTACGGACGGACCCGACGCAACCGCTCACCGATGCTGGTGTCGACGCCGGTGTCGACGAACGTGATCTTCCACTCGCTGATGTCGGAGTCGAGCAGCTCGATCTGCTGCCCGCCCTTGGTCATCACGAAGTCGTTCGAGACGGTCTCCTCGTACCGCAGGAAGTACTCCTTGACCGACGACCCACCGAACCCCAGCGGCAGAATGAACTCGGTGTGCCCGAAATGCGCGTAGTACCGCATCACGTGCCACAACACCGGCCGGTCGCCGATCGTCATCATCGGTTTCGGCGCGGAGTCGACGCCGCTGCGCATCCGCAGCCCGTGCCCCCCGCAGAAGATCACGACCTTCATCGTGGTTTCCCTTCCCCCCAGGCTGTTTCAGATCACTTCGAGTTCAGATCACTTCGAGCTTCGGGATGGGTACGACGAACTTCGCGCCCCACTCCCGTGCGTAGCCGAGCTGGTGAACGATCTCCGCGCGCAGGTTCCACGGCAGGATCACGATGTAGTCGGGGCGCGTCTCGGCCAGGCGCTCCGGGGCGAAGATCGGGATGTGCGTG
>DASSDE010000280.1:0-3790 GCA_035697365.1 Kribbella sp.
GCCGTCTGGGGCATGCTCCCGAAGAACCGCCTGAGCCGGAAGCTGCTCACCAAGCTGAAGGTGTACGCCGGTCCGGAGCACCCGCACACGGCCCAGCAGCCGAAGCCGTTCGAGATCACCCAGATCGCCCAGTAAGCGATCGACGAACCAGGTAAACGAGGATTCACAGCGTGAGCGACATCACCACCGAGACCGAAGAACTCGACACCGAGGTCCCCATCGACACCGAGGGCCCGGTCGCCTACACCTCCGAGACCAACCCGGCTCCGGAGCAGCGCGCCGAGACGGGTCGGGTCGCGGTCATCAACCCGGCGGGCGCCACCGGCCGCCGCAAGGAGGCCGTCGCCCGCGTGCGGGTCGTCCCGGGCACCGGCAAGTGGAAGATCAACGGGAAGGCGCTCGACGTCTACTTCCCGAACAAGGTCCACCAGCAGCACGTGAACGAGCCGTTCGTCGTCGCGGGCCTCGAGGGCTCCTACGACGTGATCGCCCGGATCAACGGTGGCGGCATCACCGGCCAGGCCGGTGCGCTGCAGCTCGGTGTCGCCCGCTGCCTGAACGCGGCGGACGAAGAGGCCAACCGTCCGGGCCTGAAGAAGGCCGGCCTGCTCACCCGCGACGCGCGGATCAAGGAGCGTAAGAAGGCCGGTCTCAAGAAGGCCCGTAAGGCGCCTCAGTACAGCAAGCGCTGATCACCTGATGGGGCGTTTGTTCGGCACGGACGGATTCCGTGGCCTGGCGAACGTGGACCTGACCGCGGAGCTGGCGCTCGACCTTTCGGTCGCGGCAGCTCACGTACTCGGCGAGGCCGGTGCCTTCGAAGGGCACCGGCCACGCGCCGTTGTGGGCCGGGATCCTCGTGCCAGTGGTGAGTTCCTGGAAGCCGCCGTGGTGGCCGGTCTGGCCAGCGCCGGCGTCGACGTCGTCCGGCTCGGCGTTCTGCCGACCCCGGCGGTCGCGTACCTGACCGGTTCGACCGGCGCCGACCTCGGTGTGATGCTGTCCGCCAGCCACAACCCGATGCCCGACAACGGCATCAAGTTCCTGGCCCGCGGCGGGATCAAGCTCGACGACGCGATCGAGGACGCCATCGAGGCCCAGATGGGCGAGGAGTGGCAGCGTCCGACCGGTGCGTCCGTCGGTCGGGTGACCGACGACGGTCAGGGTTTCGAGACTTATGT
Organism: Kribbella sp.; assembly: GCA_035697365.1. Classification (GTDB taxonomy): domain Bacteria; phylum Actinomycetota; class Actinomycetes; order Propionibacteriales; family Kribbellaceae; genus Kribbella. Next base: position 1,182 of record DASSDE010000280.1, read on the forward strand.
CTCGCACCTGGTCCGCTCGGCGCCGAACCGGTTCGACGGCCTGAAGGTCGTCATCGACTGCGCCAACGGTGCCGCCTCGGAGACCGCACCGGAGGCCTTGCGCCGGCTGGGCGCCGAGGTGGTCACGGTCGGCGCCGCGCCGGACGGCCTGAACATCAACCTGAACTGCGGCTCCACGCACATCGAGGGCCTGCAGCGTGAGGTGATCGGCCACCGCGCCGACGTCGGCATCGCGCTCGACGGCGACGCGGACCGCTGCCTGGCAGTGGACGCGAACGGCGAGCTCGTCGACGGCGACCAGATCCTCGCGGTGCTGGCGCTGGCGATGCGGGACAGCGGCCGGCTGTCGAACGACACCGTCGTCGCGACCGTGATGAGCAACCTCGGTTTCGTGCAGGCGATGGTCCGGGAGCAGATCGCGGTCGAGCAGACCAAGGTCGGCGACCGGTACGTACTGGAGGCCATGAAGGCCGGCGGCCACAAGCTCGGCGGCGAACAGTCCGGACACGTGATCCTGTCCGACCACGCCACCACCGGCGACGGCACACTGACCGCGGTCATGCTGCTCGCGCGGGTCGCCCAGACCGGCAAGAGCCTGGCCGACCTGGCCGCCGCGATGACCCGCCTGCCCCAGGTCCTCGTCAACGTGAAGAACGTCGACAAGAACCGCGCCGGCAGCGACCCCGCCGTCCAGTCCGCCGTCACCGAAGCAACCACCCGCCTCGGCGACACCGGCAGAGTCCTCCTCCGCCCCTCCGGCACCGAACCCCTCGTCCGGGTCATGGTCGAAGCCGAATCCTCAGACACCGCCCACGAAATAGCCCACACCCTGGCCGACGTCGTCGCCACTTCCCTGAAGCTCTGAAGTTCCTGAAGGTCGAGTACGCCGGAGAGACGACTCTCCGGCGTACTTGCTTTTACGGCTTCAGTTGGGTGAGGCGGCGTTCGGGGGCGGGGGCGGCTTCGGCGAGGAGTTGGGTGTATTCGTGCTGCGGGTTCAGGATGACGTCGTCGGCCGGGCCGCGTTCGACCACGACACCGCCGTACAGCACCATGATCTCGTCGCTGAAGTGCCGTGCGGTGGCGAGGTCGTGGGTGATGTAGAGGACGCCGAGGTTCTCTTCGCGTTGCAGGGTCGCGAGCAGGTTGAGTACGCCGAGGCGGATCGACACGTCGAGCATCGACACCGGCTCGTCCGCGACGAGGATCGCCGGTTCGGGGGCGAGCGCCCGGGCGATCGCGACACGCTGCCGCTGACCGCCGGACAACTCGTGCGGCTTCCGGTGCGCGAAGTCCTCGTCGAGCCGGACCCGGCGGAGCAGCTCGAGCACCCGCTCGCCGACCTGCTCGCGGGTGAAGTCCGGGTGATGGAGCTTCACCGGCCGTTCCAGGTGATGGCTGATCGTGTGGTAGGGGTTCAGCGACGCGAACGGGTCCTGGAACACCATCTGCACAGCTTTCCGGTACGCCGTGGCAGGCGCACCGCGGTACCGCATCGGCTCGCCGTCCACCAGGATCGCTCCGGACGTCGGCCGTTCGAGCTGCATCAGCAACTTGGCGATCGTGGACTTGCCCGAACCGGACTGTCCGACCAGCGCGATCGTCCGGCCGGGCGTCAGCTCGAAGCTCACCTTGTCGACGGCGCGCAGCCGCGTGGTCCGCAGCCCGTTCCGCAGCCGGTACTCCTTCACGACGTCGCGCATCTCCAGCACGCTCATCCGGCCTCCACGGTCTGATCTGTCTCGTCCAAGGCGATCTCGGGTGCGATCTCGCCGGACCGTACGAAGCCGCCGCGTTCACCGGTCAGGCTGGGGAAGGACGACAGCAATCGCTTGGTGTACGGGTGTTTGGGCTTCGTGTAGAGCGTCAGCGCATCGTCCAGTTCGACGATCAGCCCGGCCCGCATCACCGCGATCCGGTCGCTGATCTCGAGCAGCAGCGGCAGGTCGTGCGTGATGAAGATGACCGCGAATCCCAGCTCCGACCGCAGCCGGGTGATCTCCCGGAGGATTTCGCGCTGCACGACCACGTCGAGCGCGGTGGTCGGCTCGTCCATGATCAGCACCTGCGGATCGAGGGCCAGCGCCATCGCGATCATCACGCGCTGCCGCATCCCGCCGGACAGCTCGTGCGGATAGGCGCGCAGCCGGTTCCGGTCGACGCCGACGAGTTCGAGCAGCTCACCGCAGCGTATGCGCCGTTCTGCCTTGCTCAGCTCGGGCCGGTGCGTGATGAACACGTCCTCGAGCTGTTCGGAGATCCGCAGTACCGGGTTGAGCGAGTTCATCGCGCCCTGGAAGACCATCGCGATCTTGTCCCAGCGGAACGCGCGCAGGTCGTCGCCGGCCAGGTTCGACAGATCGACGTCGTACCCCTCGCGGGACGAGAACACGACGCGCCCGCTGGTGATCGTCGCCGGCGGCTTGAGCAGCCGGGTGATCGCGTACGCCAGCGTCGACTTCCCGCACCCGCTCTCACCCGCGAGCCCGAGGATCTCGCCGCGCTCCAGGGTGAGCGATACCTCGCGTACGGCGTGCACGGTCGTCTCGGCGCGGTAGTCGATGCTCAGGTTCTCGATGCTCAATACACTCATGCCTTCACGCTCCACT
>DASSDE010000281.1:0-6217 GCA_035697365.1 Kribbella sp.
GGCCGCTTTGGCGGTAGGAGGTTTGTTGTTGATGGGTCAGGTCGTACCAGCCCAGGCGCACGGCGGACCGTCGTACCGGTGGGAACTGACGCCGACCGGTACGACGGCGCAGTTCCGCGGGCTCGCGGCGGTGAACAAGGACGTCGCCTGGGTCGGTGGGACCGAGGGGACGGTGCTCCGGACGGTGGACGGCGGGAAGCACTGGCGTGACGTCAGCCCGGCCGGGGCCGAGGCGCTGCAGTTCCGCGACGTCGAGGCGTTCGACGCAGAGCATGCGGTCGCGCTGACGATCGGCGAGGGCGAGGACTCCCGGGTCTACCGTACGGCCGACGGCGGAAAGTCCTGGTCGGAAACTTTCCGGAATGCGGATCCGAAGGCGTTCTACGACTGCTTCGCCTTCAACGACAACAAGCACGGACTGGCGATGAGCGATCCGGTGGACGGGAAGTTCCGGATCGCGGCGACGTCGGACGGCGGCCGGTCCTGGAAGGTGCAGCCGAACGCCGGGATGCCGGCCGCGCTGCCGGGCGAGTTCGCGTTCGCCGCGAGCGGGACGTGCCTGGTCGCCGGCTCGGGTCGGACGGCGTGGTTCGCAACCGGCGGCGGCGACCGGCCGCGGGTGTTCCGGACCGTCGACGGCGGCCGGCGCTGGACCGTGTCGGACTCACCGATGGCCAGTGGCGAGGCGGCCGGGATCTTCAGCCTGGCGTTCCGGAACGCGTTGTTCGGCGTCGCGGTCGGTGGTGACTTCACCAAGCCGACCGAGGCCGTGAACGCCGCCTCGGTGACGTACGACGGCGGCCGGACATGGAAGCTCGTACCGGCCGCGCAGGCACCCAAGGGGTACCGCAGTGGCTCGCACTTCGTTCCGTGGTCGCCGTTCACGGTGATCGCGGTCGGTCCGTCCGGGAGCGACGTAAGCCTCGACGGCGGGCGCAGCTGGAAGCAGTTCTACGACGGGAGCTTCGACAGCGTCGAGTGCGCCGGCCACGGCTTCCAAGCCGGCTGCTGGGCGTCAGGTGCCAATGGGGCCGTCGGGCGGCTCGTCCGCTGATGTTGGGGCCGGCGACACTCGCTCGTTGCGCGGGTGTCGCTGGTTTTCCGAGAGGATGACTCCATGCGTAAATTGCTGACCGCCCTTGTGGGGCTCTTGATGGTGGTACCTACTGTTGCCGCGGCTCAGCCGGACGCGGGTCGTCCGGGCCGGCCGCTGACCGTGATGACCTACAACATCCACCACGGCGCCGGGATCGACGGCGTCCTCGACCTCGAGCGGATCGCCAAGCTGATCGAGCAGTCCAAGGCCGATGTGATCGGGCTGCAGGAGGTCGATCGGCACTGGGATGTGCGCAGCAACTGGGTGGACCAGCCGGCCTGGTTCGCGCAGCGGCTGAAGATGCACTACGCGTACGCCGCGAACCTCGACCTGCCGCCCGTCAACCCGGGGGAGCCGCGTCGCCAGTACGGCACCGCGATCTTGTCGAAGTACCCGATCCAGAGCTTCGAGAACACGCTGCTGCCGCTCTACCCGACCGGCGAACAGCGCGGCCTCGCGGTGGCGAATCTGACCGTCCACGGCGCCAAGCTCCGGTTCGCGAACACCCACCTGACCAGCAACAACAACGCCGAACGCCTCGAGCAGGCGCAGAAGGTGGTCGAGCTGCTCGGCAGCTCGAAGACGCCGACCGTACTGGTCGGCGACCTGAACGCGACCCCCGAGGCGCCGGAGATCAAGACGCTGACCGCCGTGCTGGACGACACCTGGACCGAGGTCGGCGACGGCCCGGGCTACACGATCGAGGCGGGCAACCCGACCAAGCGCATCGACTTCCAGCTGCACAGCGCGGGCCTGCGGCCGGTGCGCGCCGCCGTCCCCGTGACGCCGGCCTCGGACCACCTGCCGGTGGTCGCGTCGTTCGTCCTGAGCTGAATCCTCGCAGTCCCGCAACGCCCCTCCGGCTCCGGCCAGAGGGGCGTTTTCCGTTGCCCACCTGCGACTTCGCGGAATTACAAGCTTGTAGTTTGTCAAGTCGACACACGGGTGAAACAAAGTTACCTGTGTGAAAACTGTTCCCAATGGGGCTGTAGGCAACTAGTGTCACGTATGTGGTCCAGGAGGACCAAAAGTTCACGAATCCTGGGGAAGGGGTTCGTGACCGGCGGAAGGAACGATCCCGATGCGGACGCCCCCAAGGGCCACGTCCGGCAGGCGGGTCGTGAGTGCTGGGAAGACCGGACGAGCAGGCAGGTTGCTGGTCTCCGGGGTGCTCGCGATCTGCTTGGCCGGCTCCATGGCTGTGCCCACGCTCCCGGCCGAGGCTGCCAAGCCGAAGCCGCCGGTGATCCCGTCCAAGGCCGCGGTGCAGCGGGCCAAGCAGGCCGCCGCGTCGAAGGCCGGCCAGGTGGCAAAGATCGAGCGTGAACTCGCGGCCGCCAACGCCCGGCTCGAGCAGCTGGGCATCCAGTCCGGCATCGCCGACGAGGCCTACAACGGCGCGGTCTACCGGCTCCAGCAGGCGAAGGCCGCAGCGGCCGCGGCCGCTGCCCGGGCCGCCGAGGCGGAGAAGACGCTGACCGCTCAGCGGCAGCAGATCGGCCGCTTCGCCGCCGCGTCGTATCAGGGTGGAGGCGACGTCGCGAAGCTCGCCCCGCTGTTCACCGCGGACGGTCCGCAGCAACTGCTCGACTCGGCCGGTGCGGCGCACTCGGTGTCCGCGGCGATGCAGGGCTCCTACCTGCGGTTCTCGGCCACCCAGGTGATGACGAACCTGTTCAAGGTGCAGGCCGACCAGGCGGTTGCGAAGGTCAAGAAGGCGACCGACGAGGCCGCCAAGGCGAAGAAGGCCGCGCAGGACGCGGAGGCCGCGCAGTCGGCCGCCGTCACCGCGATCGGCGTCCAGCGGACGAACTCGATCGCCCAGCTCGCCACCCTGCAGAACATCTCGGTGAAGGTCGCGGCCCAGCGCCAGCACGGGCTCGAGGAGCTCGCCCGGCAGCGCGCCGCCGAGCTCGCGGCACGGAAGGCCGCCGAGCTGAAGCGCCGGATCGCCGCCCGCGAGGCAGCCGAGCGCCGGGCCGAGGCTGCGCAGCGCAAGCGCGAGGCGGCCGAGCGGGCCCGCGAGGAGCAGGAAGAACGCGAACAGGCCAAGCAGAACCACGGCAAGAAGCCGAAGAAGCACAAGCCGTCCAAGCCGAGCCGCGACACCAACGACGACGGCGGCCACAGCTCGCGCAAGGGAGCCTCGGCGGCGATCGACTTCGCGCGCAAGCAACTCGGCGAGATGTACCTGTGGGGCGGCACCGGGCCGAGCCGCTGGGACTGCTCCGGGCTGACGCAGGGTGCCTGGGAGCGCGCCGGCGTCCAACTGCCGCACTACAGCGTCGCGCAGTACGAGCAGATCCAGCACATCCAGGAGGACGACCTGCGGCCGGGCGACCTGATCTTCTGGGCGCTGAACCCGAACGACCCGGGCACCATCCACCACGTGGCGATGTACATCGGCAACGGGTTGATGATCCACGCGCCGCGGACCGGCAAGCCCGTCCAGATCGACAGCGTCTACTACTGGATCCCGCCGAACTTCTTCGGCCGGCCCTAGCTACCGCCAGATCGGTTGTCCCCGGCAACGATGCCCTGTTGCCGGGGACGCTCGTGTGCTAGGCGAGCCGGTGACCGCCGTCGGCGTGCAGGACGGTGCCGGTGATGAACCCGTTGCGCAGCAAGGCGATGATCGCCGCGGCGATGTCCTGGGTCCTTCCGATCCGTCCGACCGGGAGGCGAGCAGCCATCGCGGCCAGCGTCGCAGGTGCCGCGTCGCCGGCCACGTCCTGCCAGATCGGGGTGTCGACCCAGCCCGGCGAGATGACGTTGACCCGGAGCGGAGCCAGTTCGACAGCCAAGGCGGCCGCGAGTGAGGCAAGTGCGCCATTGAGTGCCGCGAGCAACGAGGCGCGTGGTCCCGGACGGTAGGCCGCGATCCCCGAGGTGAAGACGATCGAGCCGTCGGGTTCGAGCAGTGGCGCGCCGTGCTTGGCGAGTAATAGCGGTCCGAGCAGCTTGGAGTCGATCGCGGCGCGGGCTGCGTTCACGTCGTACGAGCTGATCGGCTGGTAGGCGCCGCCGACGTCGGCGGCTGTGGTGACGATGTGGCTGACCGGACCGGTGGTGGCGAACAGCCGCTCGATGTCCTGCTCGTTCCCGAGGTCGGTCTGGACGGTCCGGATGCCGAGTTCGTGGCGTACTGCGTCGAGTCTGTCCGGCGAGCGTCCGGCGACGGTAACTTCGCTGCCCTGGGCAACCAGTTCGGCGGCGAGCGCGCGGCCCATGCCCGAGCTGCCGCCGACGATCACCACGTGTTCCTGCACCTGTTTTCTCCTTCGGTGGTTGACGTTTCGAGCCAACCACCGGGAGCGTCAATCCACCACGACCTGTTGACTAACGACCGTTAGGCCGGGGCTAACGGTCATTGCTCGCAGCACCGGGTTGCTCGAGTCGGTGCGCCATACGGCGGCGTACCGGGCGACCAGGGGACGGCCGGCGAGTGGGCGCCAGACCACCTCCGGGGTTGCCGCGCGCCGGGATCCGAGGCTGATCGCGGACCGGCGTACGAGCAGGGCCGACCGGAGTTGCGAATGGCTCATGCTGATGTCGCTCAGTCGTACACCGGCGCCGATCAGGCGGATGGTGTCGTCGTAGAACTCGGGCGCGGCGGCGCGCAGGATCCAGATCAGCTCGAGGCCGGTCAGGTCGTCGAGGGTGAGCTCGGCGCTCGTAGCCAGCGGGTGTGTTGCGCTGAGCAGGACGCCGAGTTCTTCGGTGGCGAGGTGTTCGGAGGTCATTGCTGTGGGCAATGTCAGTGGTGTGCGGACCAGGCCGAGGTCGATCTCGCCGGCGGCGAGCATCCGGAGCTGGTCTGTGGTGGTGCCGGCCTCCAGGGTGACGGTGCTGTTCGGGAAGCGTTCGGTGGCGAGCTGTTCGAGGGCGGCAGGGAGCTGGCTGGGGATGCCGTTCAGCAGGCCGAGCCGGAGGACGGGCTCGTCCAGGCCGGCGGCCCGGCGCGTGTCCTTCAGCGCCAGGCCGGCCGCCTGGAGCGTCTCCCGGGCACGGGCGAGGAGGACCTGCCCGGCCGGGGTGAGCTCGACGCCGCGGCTGTGCCGGATCAGCAGCCTGGTGCCGACCTCGCGTTCGAGCTGCTTGATCTGCTGGCTGAGGGTCGGCGTGGAGATGTACAGCCGCTCCGCGGCGCGGCCGAAGTGCAGCTCCTCGGCGACGCCCACGAAGTACCGCAACTGCCGAAGCTCCACACCCCGACTTTATCGGCCGCGGTTCCCCAGGCCATCACAATGCGCCGCTCGGCGGCGGCGCACGCTCAGGTCCGCGCGCTGCGGGCGATTGTGATGGCCTGGGGATCCGGGTCAGGGGGTTGCGACGAGGCGGCCGAGGCTGGAGCGGGCGTCCAGGGCCTCGTGGATGCGGGTGACCTCGGCGAGTGGATGGGTGGCGGCGACGACCGGGCGCAGCTCGCCGGACTGCCAGCGGCGGATCACCTCCGCGATGTCGGCGTGGGCCGCCTCGGGGCGGGCGCCGCGCCAGCCCATGATCGAGACGCCGGTCACTGACTTGAACCCGAACAGCGCGCCGGCCGGCACCGTCGGCAGCTCGGTGGTGATGGCGCCGTACGTCAGCATGCTGCCGACCGGCTTGATCAGGTCCAGGCCCTGCTCGAAGACCTTGCCGCCGACCGCGTCGAGGACCGCGTCGACGCCGTCGGGCGCGAACTCGCGGACCTTGGCCGGCCAGTCCGGATCGGTCAGGTCCACGGCCTCGGCGCCGAGCGAGCGGATGAAGTCGAGGCGGTGCGGCGAGGACGCCGTACCGATGACGGTTCCGAGGTCGTACGAGCGGGCGAGCTGGATCGCGAGGTGGCCGATGGTGCCGGCCGCGGAGTGGATCACGACAGCCCCGCCGGCCGGGAGGTGCGCGGTCTCGAGGAGCCGGTAGGCGAGCGGACCGGTCATCGCCATCATGGTCGCCTCGGCCGCGGCCGCGTCCTCGGGGATCTGAGCGAGGAAGTCGGCCTCGGCGACGCTCTGGTCGGCGAACGCGTCCTCGGTCAGGGCGACGACGCGTTGACCGATCGCGACCCCGGGCGGCGTGTCCGGGCCGAGGGCAGTGATCCGGCCGGCGACCTCGCCGGTCAGCGTGCCCGGCAGCGGC
>DASSDE010000282.1:0-4209 GCA_035697365.1 Kribbella sp.
GCGCAGCGGACCGTTCCGGTCGAGGGTGTGCAGGACCGAGAGCGCCGAGAAGTTCAGCCGACGGACGGACGGCAGCCGGATGAAGATCGTGTTGAAGTCCTCGATGACCGTGGTCAGCCGGTCGACGTCCAGATCACTCACGGACGCGATTATACATCGATTTTCGATATTACTTGCTGAGTTGGATCCCGTTGACCGCGAAGCTGGTGCTGCCGGACTTGAACGTGAGGACCGCGGTGGTCGCGCTGTCCGGGAGTCGGCCCTTGAACGTGATCGTGCCGTGCTCGCTGCCGCCGGCCGCGATCCGGCTCGGCCAGGCGCTCTTGCCGCTGTCCGCGTGCAGCGCGGTGCCGTCGGCGGCGGTGAACGTCGTACCGTCGATCGGGATCGAGAACGCCTCTTTGCCGCCGTTCGCGACCAGCACCTCGATGCGGGTGAAATGGCTGGTGTACGTGACGTTCTCGACCGTCATGGTGATGCCGGAGCCGGCCTTCGACACCGGTTTGACGAGGCGGTCGGCGCCGGACTCGTTGCCGGTCAGGTAGCCGGCGACGTACTCGGCGCCCGCAGTCAGCGCGAACCCGCCGACGCCGATGCCGACCAGTACGACGGCGATCGCGATCAGTACGGAGACGTCGAAACGGCCTGGGCGGTGATGCTTCGGGGCGGCGGCGTCGAGCAGGGCGAGGACCATGGCGACCACCAGGGCGATGCCGGGCGGGACCAGCCAGCGGAGGTCGCCGCTGGGGCCTGCGGACAGGAACGTGACGATCAGGTTCACGATCAGGCCGACGACGATGATCGCACCGGCGACCATCAGGACGCGGGGGAGGCGGACGGTTCCTACTGCGGCTTCGCCGTCGAGATCTGCCGTACGCCGGTCGTTGGGCAGGCGCGTGGTTCCCGCACCACGGTCCGAGGCGGTGCGGTCGGGTGCGGCGCGGCGGTCTGCTGGAGCGCGTTGGTCTGTTGGATTGCGGCGGTCTGCGGGGGCTCGGCGATCGCCGGTGCGGCGGTCGGTGCCGGTGCGGCGATCGGGGGCGGCGGGCCAGCCGTCCGACTCGTTCCAGTTCGGCTCGGACTGCTCGATCTGTGCGGAGATCTCCCAGGGGGAGCGGACCGGCTCGGGGTTGTCCGCCGACGGGTACGCGGCCCAGGTGCCGCCGTCGCCCGATGGCCCACTCTCAAACCCGGGCACCACACCAGCAGCCCCATAACCGCCGTCCGGCTCGTACTCCTGCCCGTGGTTCACCCGCTCGTCGACCGCGGACCCGCCCTCGCCGTACGCCGGCCCGCCCTCGTACGCCGGTCCGCCCTCGTACGCAGGCTCGCCCTCGTGCGCCGGCTCGTTGTCGCGGGCGTTCGGCGCGAACGGGCTGCCAGCAACCGGCCGCACCTCATCCGCGAAGTCGTCCCCGTCCGCCTCACCCGCGAACGGACTGCCCACCACCGGGTACGCGGGGGGCTGCGCGGCGTGCGGCGGTTCGACACGCGGAGGCTCGGCAAGTGGCGCCTGCGGCGGCGCGGCGGGAGCCGGCTCGGCGCGCGGTGGTTCAGCCCATGGTGGGCCGCCGATTGGTGCGGGTGGAGGTGCGGCGTGAGAAGTCGATGGTGCGGGGGCCGGGGGCTCCGCGACGGGTGCTCCAGCGGGTGGGGCGGCGTGCGAACCGGCGCCGGGTGCCGGCGGGACCCCGGCGGGCGGCTGCGGGTCGGCGGGCGGAGGGCCCGTGGGGGCGCTCGCCGCGGGAGGTGCTGGAGTTGCGCCGGGTGCGGCCGGCGCGGCGGCGGCTGATGCGACGGGCGCGACGGCGGGTGCGGCGGTGGCGGCGGGTGTGGTGGCTGGGGGTGCTGTTGGTGTGGCGTGGGGGGTCGGGGTGTGGAAGGTGAGGACTGAGCGGCCTATGTGGATTTGGTCGCCTTGGGTCAGGGGGGTGGGGGCGGTCAGGCGGCGGCCGTTGAGGCCGGTGCCGTTGCGGGACTCGTCGTGCAGGAGCCAGGTGTCGCCTTCGCGGGTCAGGCGGGCGTGGATGCGGGAGATCTGGTCGTCGGACGGGAGCCGGATGTCGGCGTTCGAGGCGCGGCCGAGGGTGATCGAGTCGGCCCCGGGCGGCAGCGTCCAGCGCTGGTCGCCGAGCGACAGCACGCATTCGGTTTCCACACACACCCCAGCCGACGTCGTCCTGATCGCGATCCGTCGCGCCGCGCGAGGCGTCGCACCCCGCGGCAGCCGACCCGTCTGCGCGATTCTGCCATTCGCAACCTGCTCAGGTCATCAGCAGTTCGCTCCGCGCGCAACCCCGCAACTGTCCGCGTCGAACCCCTCACGGACCCGTGACAATTCTCAGCTCCGGCAGAGGTTTGTCAGCGCTTGGTAGCCATGACAACGCGGTCAGTTGTCATCGGCGTGCCAACGGCACGACAGCGCCTTGCCCACGCGGGGTGCCGGACATAGTGTCCAGCCGCGCGATTCGTCCGGGATGGATGGAAAAGGGGACATCCGAGGCAAGCCCGGGGAGTAGGCCGGAGGTTCCAGGCGGAGTGGTGCACCGCCTGCAGTCCGGCGAGGCGCGACCCGCCCAAGCACCGTCTCGTGAAGGGACCACATCCCATGGTCTTGTTCCAGCGTTCCCGCATGCCTGCCGCCATTCTCGGGGTTACCAGCCTCGCGGCGGCGGCACTCGCCGGGCTCGGTACGTCGGCGGCCGGTGCCGCCCCGAGCGCGGCACCTCCGCCCCGGCCCTCGCAGGCGCAGTCGAAGGCGTTCGCCGCCGGCTCCGCGTCGTCGTTGGTGTCCGCCCGGCCGAGCGCCCTGCACGCCTCCAAGGACGACAAGTTCACCGCGAAACAGGTGATCTCGGAGCAGTCCGGCCTGCAGTACGTCCCGTACGAGCGCTCGTACAAGGGGCTCCCGGTCGTCGGCGGTGACTTCGTCGTGGTGACCGACAACAAGGGCGCCGTGAAGTACACCTCGGTCGCCCAGACCACCGCCGTACCGGACCTGTCGACGACCGCGAAGGTGGCCGTCGCGACCGCGCAGAAGACCGCGAACAAGCAGCTGAAGCGGGTCGACTCCTCGACCACGCCGACGCTCGCGGTCTACGCCCTGAACGGCACCCCGAAGCTCGCCTGGCAGTCGCGGGTGAGCGGCAGCAACGGCAAGGAGCCGTCCAGCCTTTCGGTGTACGTCGACGCGCAGACCGGCAAGGTGCTCGGTACCAAGGAGCACGTGATGTTCGGCAACGGTACGGGTGTGTACAGCGGACCGAACCCGCTGCACCTGGATACCACCATGTCCGGCAGCACGTACTCGATGAAGGACCCGAACACCACCAACCTGTCCTGCCAGGACGCGGCGAACAACACCACGTTCTCGGGGCCGGACGACAACTGGGGCAACGGTACGGCGACCAACAAGGAGACCGGCTGCGTCGACGCGCTGTTCGCGGCGCAGACCGAGAAGAAGATGCTGACCGACTGGCTCGGTCGCAACGGTATGGACGGTAACGGCGGCGCCTGGCCGATCCGTGTCGGCCTGAACGACGAGAACGCGTACTACGACGGCTCGCAGGTGCAGATCGGCCACAACACGGCCGGCGGCTGGATCGGTTCGATCGACGTCCTGGCCCACGAGATGGGTCACGGGATCGACGACCACACGCCGGGCGGCATCTCCGGCAGCGGTACCCAGGAGTTCGTCGCCGACACGTTCGGCGCGGCGACCGAGTACTACAGCAACCAGGGCGCGTCGTACGACCCGCCGGACTTCCTGGTCGGTGAAGAGGTCAACCTGGTCGGCCAGGGCCCGATCCGCAACATGTACAACCCGTCGGCGCTCGGCGACCCGAACTGCTACTCGAGCTCGATCCCGGGCACCGAGGTGCACGCGGCGGCCGGGCCGGGTAACCACTGGTTCTACCTGTTGTCGCAGGGCAGCAACGGCTCGCCGGCGAGCCCGACCTGCAACAATTCGACCGTGACCGGGATCGGCATCCAGAAGGCGATCCGGATCATGTACAACGCGATGCTGATGAAGACCAGCAGCAGCTCGTACCTCAAGTACCGGACCTGGACGCTGACCGCGGCCAAGAACCTGTACCCGGGCAGCTGCACCGAGTTCAACACCGTGAAGGCGGCCTGGGACGCGGTCAGCGTGCCGGCTCAGACGGCCGACCCGACCTGCTCCACGTCGGGTGGCGTCACGGTCACGAA
>DASSDE010000283.1:0-3534 GCA_035697365.1 Kribbella sp.
GACCTCGGGCACGGGCGTCGACAACACCTGGGCCGGCTCCTCGGCCTCGGGCGCCGGCGTGGACAGCATTGGTGTCGGCGGATCGGGGAGATGCCGGCACAGATCGCGCAGCGTGGTCAGGTCGGCGGCGGTCCAGGTCACCACGCGCGGGCCGAGACGAACCTCGCCGGCCTTCTCGTCCCACAGCAGCCAGTGCGTGGCGTGCAGGCGTCGGAGGCTGCCGATGATCAGGGTCAGGTCACTCGGCTGCTCACCGCGGCCGCGCATGCCGGCGTACACAGCTCTGATCTGGGCGAGCGTCCCGGTCGTGCCGGGCCAGGCGGGCGCGCTGCGGTCCGTCCAGCAGCAGGCGACGCAGATCGCCAGCAGCCGGGCCGTTTCGTTCGGCAGCTCGACCGGGACCGGGGGAGCACCGAGCTCCTCGAGGACGCTGTGACCGGCGCCGGAAGGCATTGTCGGCACCAGCCAGACCGCCGATCCGTCCGATGCCGCGGCCCGAGTGAGACCGGCGACGGCCGGCGTGTCCGGATCGATCTCGAACGGACCCGCGGACTGCACCTTCGCCCACCACAATGCGTTGTGCAGCCGCCGCTCGACGGCCTCGGTACTCACGAGAGCACCCGCCGGAACACGCCCTCGGTCGCCCACGGCGTCCCGGCGGCAGGGTCGATCCGCATGCCGTCGGACCAGACCAGCTCGTACTCGAGCTCGTCGTGCAGGTGCGCCGCTGTCAGCTCGGCGAGCACGCGGCGGGCGGTGATCCAGTCACCGGCCGCGTCCACCACCTCGACGACGTCGACCGCGGTCCGTCCGGCGAGCACGCGCTCCGCCTCTGCCCGCAGGTCCTCGCGGTCGGTCGCGGCGGCCGACTCGGGTGCCTCTTGATCCGCGGTCGGTCGTGGCGGAGCCATCCGGGCCGTCCCGCTGCGACGCCCCGTCTCCACCGCCTCGACCATCGTCTGCGCCGAGAAGTCGGGTGCGGCCGCGTCGAAGAGCAGACCGTCGAGCACGGCGGCCAGTACGTCGGGCTCGCTGCTCCGGGTAAACGTCAGCCACGTCTCGATCGGCAGCAGCCCGAGCGCGCGGGTCGTCCCGGCGCGCTCGACCAGGCGGCCGGCGGCGAGTTGCACCGCATCGGCGTACGCGGCCAGGGCCATGCGCAGCGACGTACACGCCCGATGGAGTGTCGGCCAACGGTCCAGGACCAGGCGATGCACCTTCTCGGCCTGCTCGATCAGGCGCTCGTTGCCCCACGCGAGCTGCGCGTTCTCCCGGAGCTGGGCGGTGGTGCTGGTCGAGACCAGGATCGCGAGCTCGTTGCCGAGCAGCCGGAAGACCTTGGTCAGCCGCTCGACGGACGCCTGACCGTCGTCCTCCGTGGCCTGCGGGTCACTGACGCTGTGTGCCTCGAGCGTGAGCAGCTGGTGCAGCTCGGCCTGACCGCCCTGGACGGACATCCGGCGCAAGAACATCAGCATCACGTACGGAGCGAAGGCAGCGCGGTGGCGCAACTCGTTCGGCCGGTCGACGAGTTTGGTGATCGCGCCGTACTGCCGCAGCACGTCGAAGCGGCGGACGATCAGGTCGTGCGGCCACGCCCGGCAGGCGAGCGTCGCCTGCTCGACCGTGAGGCCGTCGCTGCCCGCCTCGGCGAACGCGTCCAGGATCGCCTGGTCGGCGTCCAGCAGATCGGGATCGACGATCATCGCACCGGCCTCGCGGGCCAGCACGGCGAAGATCTGGCGGTAGACGCGCAGCACGGCGGCTTCGGCCTCGGCGTCGAGCAGTGTCGCGTCCATCCGCACTCCCTCCCGTGTGATAGCGCGGCTACCAGAGAAAAGGACTCTAACCACCCGCACCGACAGACCAAAACTCAGCCGCCGGCAGCCTGTGGAAAACCGGATGACGGCGGTACGCAGGGTGCCTACCATCCGAAGGGTGATGAGAATCCTTGGCTGACGCGGTCTGGAAGGCCGCGTCAGTACCACGGCACCCCGCAGAGGGGTGTCGCCCCGCCGGAGCGGACCGTTCGGTCCCCGGCGCGCTTGCTGATTCTCTCCTTACGGAGCCTGCACATGACTGTGCACCCCTTTGCCCGCCCTGTCGGCGCGCGACATCCCCGTGTCCGTGACCTGCTCGCCCTGCGCAAGGACGGTTCGCCCGGCCGAATCATGGTCGAAGGAACCTGGGAACACGACCGCCTGCTCACCACGCCGGCCACGATCGAGGCGTTGTTCTGGTGCCCCGAGGACGGTACGCCGAACCCAAGGAGCGTGGCCCGGTACGCCGAGCGCGCCGAGGACGTGTACCGGATCTCCCCGAAGGTGCTCGCGCGGATGGCCCGCAAGACCCGGTCCGAGGGCCTGATCTCGATCGCCCGCCTGCCCGAATGGCGCCCGCACGCATTCCGGTTCAGCAACCGTTCGCTGGTCCTGGTCGCGGACGGCGTCGAGTACGCCGGCAACCTCGGCACGCTGATCCGTACGGCGGACGCCGCCAACGCCGACTGCCTCGTACTGACCAGCAGGCGCGCCCGTCCGACGCATCCGGCGGTGTACTCCGCGAGCCGCGGCACCGTGCTTTCGACGCCGATCGTGGAGTTCGACGACATCCCGTCCGCGGCGGCGTGGCTGCGCAGCCACCGGTTCCGCGTCCATCTGGCCGACCCGGCGGCGACCGGTACCTATCGCGTACCGCAGTACGACGGTCCGACGGCGTTCGTGGTCGGGTCCGAGGGCTCGGGCCTGTCGCAGGCGTGGCACGACGAGGGGTTCGACGCGGTGTCGATCCCGATGCTCGGCCAGGCGGACTCGCTGAACGTCGCGCTGTCCGCCGGGATCCTGCTGTTCGAGGCGCGGGCTCGGAAGGAAGGCTGGTGACGTCGTTGGGCAGAATGGCCCTGCCATCAACGAGACCGTCGTCAACGAGTAGGAGCATGCCGTGCCGTTCGATCCCGGCGAGGTCGTCGCCCCGTCCGATCCGCGCATCGTGCTGGAGGGGCAGTGGGGCCATCAGCCCGGCGTGGCGGTCACCGTCAACTCCGGTTCGCGGATCTCGTTCTCGTACGCCGGTGAGCGGGTGCAACTGCTGTTCGACACCGACGGGCTGACGGTCGCGCCGCATTTGTGGATCACGGTCGACGGCGGCGAGCCGGAGCTGCACGTGGTCGATGAGCCGGTGATCGAGTTGTCAGGTTCGGACAGCCGGCACCAGGTGTTGGTGGTGGTCAAGGACGTCAACGAGCACGCCAACCGGTGGAACCCGCCGTTCGGGTGTGCGGTCGTGTTCGCCGGCCTGGTGCTCGACACGAGGTCGGTGCTGCGGCTCAGTGGTCGGCCGGGCGGTCCGCGGCTCGAGTTCTACGGCGATTCGATCACGCAGGGCGTGCGGGCCCTGAGCGAGCATCCGGAGTCCGAGGGCGCGGACGGTACGGCGACGTACGCCTATCTCACTGCGCGGGCGTTCGGCGGCACGTCGTACCAGGTTGGCTTCGGGAGTCAGGGGGTGAGCCGGCCGGGCAACGGCGAGGTGCCG
>DASSDE010000284.1:0-3356 GCA_035697365.1 Kribbella sp.
CCGCGCAGCACCGTCGCTCGCCCGGCGACCGGCGCGGGTGCGGCGCTGCGGCCCGGGGGCGTCTCGGCAGTGGTCATGAGTCCCCTCCAGTAGTTGCCGGACATACGTCCGTATGACGGTCAACGGGGCGATGAGGCTCACTCTCGGCGCCGGGTTCGACGCTGTCAAGGGCTCGTGGCGAGTGGTTGACAGTGGCGTAGCACGGGCTGAGACTGAGGCGGTCAGCAAGTGCGGACAGCTGTCCGCAAACGTCCGTAGGAGGTCGTGTGAAGGGTCCGCTGTCCGGTCTCTTGGTGGCCGACTTCTCCCGGATCCTCGCCGGTCCGTACGCGACCATGCTGCTCGCCGACCTCGGCGCCGACGTGATCAAGGTCGAGTCGCCCGGCGGCGACGACACCCGGTCCTGGCAGCCGCCGGTCCGCGACGGCATCTCGACGTATTACCTCGCGGTGAACCGGAACAAGCGGTCGATCGCACTCGACCTGAAGGACTCCGTGGACCTTGCCGCGGCACAGGAGTTGGCCCGGCGGGCGGACGTCTTGGTGGAGAACTTTCGGCCCGGTGGGCTGGCCCGCTTCGGGCTCGACTACCAGACCGTTGCCGAGGGCAACCCGCGGCTGATCTACGCGTCGATCAGTGGGTTCGGGTCCGGCGAACGCGGTGCCGAGCTGCCGGGGTACGACTTGATCGTGCAGGCGATCTCCGGCTTGATGAGCCTGACCGGCGATCCGGGCGGCGAGCCGTTCCGGGCCGGGATCTCGGTGTTTGACGTGATGGCCGGGCTGCACGCCTCGATCGGCGTCCTGTCCGCGCTGCATCAGCGCCAGGAGAGCGGTCGCGGTCAGCACGTCGAGGTGAACCTGCTGTCGTCGGCGCTGTCCGGCCTGGTGAACCAGTCGAGCGCGTACGTCGCGGGTGGCGTCGTACCGCAGCGGATGGGGAACAGCCATCCGAGCCTGTTCCCGTACGAGCCGCTGCCCTGCGCGGACGGGGAGCTGATCATCACCGCCGGGAACAACGGGCAGTTCCGCAAGCTGGTCGAGGTGCTCGGCGTACCGGAGCTGGCCGACGATCCGCGCTTCGACCGGAACGAGCGGCGGACCGCGCACCGCGACGAGCTGCGGCCGTTGCTGGTCGAGCGGTTGCGGACGCGGACCCGGATGGAATGGTTCACCGACATCATCGGGGCGGGCGTGCCGTGCGGGCCGATCAACACCGTGGACGGCGGCGTGGCGTTCGCCGAGGACATCGGCTTGGACCCAGTGGTCACGGTCGGCGGGATCCCCGGGGTCCGCAACCCGATCACCTTCTCCGAGAGCGCTGCCTCCTATCGCCTCCCGCCACCCGCCCTGGACGAACACGGCACCGACCTGAGGAAGTGGCTGACCGAATGACCGACGATCGGAGCGGCGCACGGAGCGACGGAGTGGGTGGCGGGCGGAGTGACGGGTCGGGTGACGGGCGGACGGCGCCGGTGTTTCCGACGTCGCTCGGGACGTCGACCGCGGACGAGATCCGGCTGCTCGGGCAGGATCTGACCGCGGACCTGATGGGCAAGGTCGGGTTCGGCGAGCTGGCCTTCTGGCTGGTCGCGATGCGCCGTCCGACCCCGTCCGAGACGCGCGTCTTCGAGGCCGTCCTGGTCGCGCTCGCGGACCACGGGTTCACACCAACAGCGATCGCCGCGCGGCTCACCTACCTGTCCGCACCAGACTCACTCCAAGGCGCACTGGCAGCCGGCCTCCTCGGCGGCGGTTCGCGCTTCCTCGGCGTCACCGAAGACTGCGCGACCTTCCTCCACCAAGCCCTCCCGACGGACCTCCCGACCGACGATCGTGGGTGGGACGCTCTCGCGCTGGAGCTTGTCCGGCAGTCAAAGGCCAACAAGACGTTCATCCCTGGCCTAGGGCATCCGGTGCACAAGGTGCTGGACCCTCGGACACCAGTACTGATCGGCATCACCCGCGAAGAAGGCCTGGAAGGCCCGCACCTGCAGCTGTTCCAGGCCATCGGCCGCGTCCACGAACAGGTGCTCGGCCGGAAGCTCCCACTGAACGGCGCCGGCGTCTGCGGTGCCGCGCTCGCCGACCTCGGGCTCCCGATCGAAATGCTGCGCGGCTACGCCCTGCTCGCCCGCGCGGCAGGCCTGCTCGGCCAGCTCGCCGAGGAGCGCCGGCGCCCGATCGGGATGGACGCCTACCTCACCGTCGACCGCAACGCCGTGTACGTCGAACCCTGAAGCCGAACCCCCCTGACGTTGAACCCCTGACGTTGAACGAAGGAGCACCACATGGCCACAGTCGCCGCGGTGATCGCCTCCACACACCACCCGTTCTACTACCGCGCCAGTACGACCACCGGTGCCGACCGGCCGCCGTTCGCGGACGAGTGGGTCGCGAAGATCGAGGCGTTCCGCGAGACGCTGACGAAGGCCCGGCCGGACATCCTGGTGATGGTCGGGAGCGACCACTTCCACCAGCTGTGGCTGGACAACATGCCGCAGTTCCTGGTCGGCAAGGCGCCGTTCTTCGACGCGAACTGGTACAACGAGGAGCGTGAGTTCGGACTGCCGCGGCTGCGGCTGGCCGGCGACGAGCAGCTCGCGTCGCACATCCTGCGCAACGGCCTGGACGCCGGCTTCGATCTTGCCTTCAGCAACGAACTTCGGATCGACCACAGCATCACCTGCCCGATCATCACACTCCGGCCGGAGGCGGACCTGCCGATCGTGCCGATCTACACGAACATCTTCGCACCGCCGTTGCCACGCCCCGGGCGGTTCGTCGAGCTTGGGCGGACGATCCGGCAGTTGGTGGAGTCGTGGCCGATCGACAAGCGGGTGGCGATCATCGGTACCGGGCACCTCTCGCTGGAGCTGGGCGGACCGCGGCAGTTCGGCGAGCACGGCCCGGACCCGGAGTTCGACCGCAAGGCCGTGGACTGGATCGCGAGCGGTGACATCGAAGGCTGCCTGTCGGAGGTGACGCTCGACAGTCTGCATCTGCCGGGCAATGCGACGCACGGGTTCATGGACTTCATGCTGATGATGGGCGTCGCCGGGGCCGGTGCGAAGGCGGACCACGTGGATTCGCTGGACCTGTTCCACACCATGGAGGCGTACTTCACCTGGTATCCGAACGGAGCGCCGGCATGAGCAAGTACCTGCTGAACAAGTTCCTCTACACGGTTGACCGGGATCCGGAGCTGGTTGAGCGGTATCGCGCGGACGCGGCCGGCACCGTCGAGTGGTGGGAGCGGGAGGTCGCCAATCAGCTCTTGAACTGCGCCGTTCCGGAGAGGTCGACGTGGCAGTCGTTCACCGACGCCGAGCGGAAGGCGCTGCGGGAGCACGATCA
>DASSDE010000285.1:0-6076 GCA_035697365.1 Kribbella sp.
ATCGCCTGCGTCGCGACGCCGGACCGGCCGACCGAGGCGCCGGCCCAGAGCAGCTTGTCGTACACCTTGCCGATGTCGGACGGATCCTCACCGATCAGGTTGGCCGCGATCTCCTTCGCGTGCGCGTACTGCGCCGGTCCACCGGCGCGCTTGGAGTAGCTGAATCCGATCCCGTGCTGGTCCTGCTCGGTCGCGATCCGCGCGAAGAGGAACACCACCTCGGTCATCGGCCGCTGCCGCCCGGTCAGCACCTTGGCATCACTGATCGCCTGCTCCAGGGGGAGGACGACGGACGAGAGCTGCACGTGGCGGATGCGGTCCATGGCCAGTGATCGTACAAGTGCTCAACTTGTCCGACAAATACAGCCAAGGACCGACCGCACCAACGTGGTCTGGAAGGGGCCGCGCGGCGCGCGTTCGCCGAGGTGGCGCGGGCGGGTGCCGGATCGCCAGGCCATCACAATGTCGCGGCCCCCGCCACGACGAGCGTGACGAGGGCCGGCGGACTGCAGTTGTGATGGCCTGGCGGTCCGCTATTCGACGGTGACCGACTTCGCCAGGTTCCGCGGCTTGTCGACATCGTGGCCGAGGGCAACGGCCGCGTAGTACGCGATGATCTGCAGCGGGATGGTGAGCAGGATCGGGTCCAGCTCCGGCTCGTTCTTCGGCACGACGATCTTCGCGGCGACGCCGTCCGGGATCGCGACGTCCGGATGCGTGACGACGTACAGCGGGCCGGAGCGGGCGCCGATCTCGTGCAGTGCGCCGATGTTGCGGTCCACCAGTTCGTCGTCGGGGACGATCGCGACGCTCGGCACGTCCGGTGAGATCAGCGCCAGCGGGCCGTGCTTCAGCTCCGAGGTCTGGTACGCCTCGGCGTGCCGGTACGAGATCTCCTTGAGCTTCTGCGCACCCTCGCGCGCGACCGGGTACCCACGGGTCCGGCCGACGAAGAACAGGCTCTCGTGCTGCGCGAGCCGGCCGGCGATCTTGGCCAGCTCCTCCTCCTGCGCGACGATCGCGGCGATGTCCTCGGGCAGCTTCTTCAGCCCGTCGATCAGCCGCCGGCCGTCGGCCGGGGAGACGTCCCGGATCCGGCCCAGGTGGATGCCGAGCATCGCGAACCCGACCGCCATGTTGGTCAGCGCCTTCGTCGACGCGACCGAGACCTCCGGGCCGGCGTGCAGGTAGACGCCGCCGTCGACCTCGCGGGCGATGCTCGAACCGACCGCGTTCACCAGGCCGATCACGCGACCGCCCTTGCGCTTCAGCTCCTGCACGGCGACCAGCGTGTCGAGGGTTTCACCCGACTGCGACACCGCGACGTACAGGGTGTCCCGCTCGACGACCGGGTTCCGGTAGCGGAACTCCGAGGCCGGCTCGGCGTCGGCGGGGATCCGCGCGACCTCCTCGATGAACTGCGCGCCCATCTGGCCCGCGTAGTACGCCGAACCACAGCCGAGGATCTTGACCCGCTTGATCTCCCGGGCCTCGCGGGCGTCCATGTTCAGGCCGCCGAGGTGCACGGTGTGGAAACGCTCGTCCAGACGGCCGCGGATCACCCGGCCGACCGCGTCCGGCTGCTCGTGGATCTCCTTCATCATGAAGTGCTCGTGCAGGCCGCGCTCGAACTCCTCGGCCTCCCACTCCACGGTCTTGGCGGTCTTGTTCGTCGGCGAGGCGTCCTGGGTGAAGGTCCGGTAGCCGTCGGCGCGCACGGTCGCCAGCTCGCCGTCGTCCAGGTATACGACCTGGCGGGTGTAGCGGATCAGCGCGGCCGCGTCGGAGGCGACGTGCATCTCGCCGTCGCCGATGCCGAGGATCAGCGGGCTGCCGTTCCGGGCGACCACGATCCGGTCCGGGAAGTCCAGGTCGACCACGGCGATGCCGTACGTGCCCTCGATCCGGCGCAGCGCGGCGAGCACCTTCTCCTCGAGAGTGTCGCCCGCGGCCTGCTCGATCAGGTGCGCGAGCACCTCGGTGTCGGTCTCCGAGCGGAGCTTGACGCCGGCGTCCTCGAGCTGGGTGCGGATCGCCCCGGCGTTGTCGAAGATGCCGTTGTGCACGACCGCGATCCGCTCGTTGCCGCTGGCGTGCGGGTGCGCGTTGTCCTTGCTCGGGCCGCCGTGGGTGGCCCACCGGGTGTGGCCGATGCCGAGCTTGCCGCCGAACCGCTTGGGCAGCGAGGCCTCCAGCTCACGGACCCGGCCGGCGTCCTTGTGCACCTTCAGCTCGCTGGATCCGAGCACGGCGACCCCCGCCGAGTCGTACCCGCGGTACTCGAGGCGGGCCAGGCCGTCCACCAGGATGGGCGCGGCCGGCTTGGTGCCGACGTACCCGACGATTCCGCACATGTAGTGGTGCCCCTTCGTAGGTTCGGTTGAGCGGGCCCGTCAGCCGTAGACGATCCGTCGCAGCTGCCGGGCCGAGAGATCGGGGGAGCGGACCGGCCAGTGCCGGAGCTCGGTGCCGAGCCGGGCGAAGATCTCGTCGTTGCGGGCCCCGTAGGTCTGCAGCTCACGGTGCCGGCGCCGGACGTACTCCTCGGTCGTCTCGGTGAAATAGGCCAGGACGTCGGCGACCACCCGGCGCGCGACATCGGTCGGCAGTCCGGTTGTCCGGCTGACCTGATCGGCCAGCTCGTCCACCGGCTCGACTGCGGCCGCCTCGCTGATCACCCGTCAACCATGCAGTCTTTCCGGGTTCACAGCAAAGCATCTGCCCGAAATCGGGCAAAAAACCTCTCTTTGTCAGGAACTACCCAGCGTCAGGAGCTAGAAGAGGCGGAGGACGTCGGACTCCATGCCGCGGAGCACGTCGTAGTCGACGGTGAGGCACTCGAGGCCGCGGTCGGTGGCCAGGAACTGGGCCTGCGGCTTGATCAGCTGAGCGGCGAAGATGCCGCGGACCGGGGCGAGCAGCGGGTCGCGGTTCAGCAGCTCGAGGTACCGGGTGAGCTGCTCGACGCCGTCGATCTCGCCGCGGCGCTTGATCTCGACCGCGACGTGCTTGCCGTCGGCGTCGCGGAGCAGCAGGTCGACCGGCCCGATCGCGGTCGGGTACTCCCGGCGCACCAGCGTCCAGCCCTCGCCGAACGTCTGCACGTGCTCGGCGAGCAACTCCTGCAGATGCGCCTCGACACCGTCCTTGATCAGGCCGGGGTCCGTCCCGAGCTCGTACGAGGTGTCGCTGTGCACCTCCTCGAGGGTGATCCGGAGCTCCTCACCCTGCTTGTTGGTGACGCTCCAGACGTTGTCCTCCTCGGACAGCTTGCACGGCGGTGACATCCAGTTCAGCGGTTTGTACGACCCACCGTCGGCGTGGATCAGCACCGACCCGTCCGCCTTCACCATCAGCAACCGCGGCGCCATCGGCAAATGAGCCGTCAGCCGCCCCGAATAATCCACAGAACACGTAGCAATGACCAAGCGCACGACAGAGCACCCTACCGGGCCGCCGCCTCGCTTCGGCAGGCGACGAACAATTCGGCGCCTACGGTCGTGGACATGGCCGAACATCTCGTCACCGGGCGTGCCGCGTACGACGCGTTGCACGACCCGGACCTCATCCCGCCACCTGCTGCCGGCGGTGCGCCTGGAAGCCTGGCGTGGCTGCGAAGTACAGTGCCGCGGTTCGCGACCGGAGCTGTGCATGCGGCGCGGCGCGGGCTTGTGCTGGATGCACTGGCGAACGTGGATACGGATGTCCTCCGACGTCGCGCCCGCGAGCGGACGGCAGAGCTCGCGCGGTGCGCTGATGTCGATCGGGTGGTGGTGGTCGGCGTGCTGGCCGAAGCGCTCGGCGTACGCGATCTGGATGTTGCGGCCGTACGAGCCGTCGCGGCGGTCTACCTGTCCGGAGCAGCCGACCCAGGTGCGGATGTGGCCGTCGCACAGCTGGTTGCCGCCTTCGGGGGTGTGGCGGACGAACGTACGGCGGCGCGCATCAGCGTGCTGGTGCAGGCGTGCGAGGCCACCGCTGCGCTGATCGGCAAGGCGCGCCCGGCCCTGCCTGACACCGTGGACGTCGATGCGCTGCTCAGGTCGATCGTCCGCTCGGATCCGCCGGTTCGCTCGACGATCCGCCAGACCGCAGCCGCGCCGGGCGGTGCTCCGGACGTTGCTCCGGACGTTGCCGGTGGCGACGTCGTCCGGGTCGACCTGGCCGGTGGTGAGCTGCCGTTCGGGGCTGGGGCGCATGCGTGTCCTGGCCGCGAGCACGCGTTCGCGCTTGCGGCCGGTGTCTGCGAGGGCCTCCTCGCGGACTGCTGATGGTGGCAAGCTGTCAGCATGATGCCGAAGGTCAGTGACGAGGCAGTTGCCGGACACGACGCGATGGCGGCAGGACCGGAGTAGGTCGCGATGAACCTCATGTGCCCTGCGCGGATTCTGCTGCTGCCCGGTGATGTCCAGGACGCGGTGGTCGGTGAGCGGGTTGCGCTGGTGTACGCCGGGCCTTTTGAGGCGGCGGCCGGTTCGCGGCTGGCCGAGCGCCTCGGCGTCCGGCTGACCGTCGTACCGGAGCTCACCCAGCACCCGGACGCCGAGCTGCAGTCGATCGCGGATCTGCACCGCGGCGAGACCGTTGTCGTGCTCGGCCTGGACCTCGGCCTCAAGCTGCCCGCCGTCGTCGAGCACACAGGCGACGGCTGGACCCGGATCGCCTCCGACAACGAGACCACGCTGGCCGCGTACGAGCAGGCACCCGACAAGTTCCGCGACACGATCCCGAAGCATCCCAACAACGACCTGATCGACCTGCTGGCCGGCCGCGTCACGCCCGGCAGCCGCGTAATCGAGCTCGGCAGCGGCACCGGCCGGGACGCGATCGAGCTGGAGCGCCGCGGGTACGTCGTACGCCGTACCGACGCGGCGCAGGCGTTCCTCGAGATGATGCGCGCCGACGGGTATGCCGCCGACGAGCTGAATGCGCTCACCGACGAGTACGGCGGCCCGTACGACGCGGTGTACTCGAGCGCAGTGTTCCTGCACTTCGATCGGGCCCAGTTGGCCGGCGTCCTGCGGAAGGCTGCGCAGGCTGCCCCGCTGCTCGCGTTCGCAACCCGGGAGGGCAAGGGCGAGGAATGGTCGAACCGGCACCTGGACCTGCCGCGACACTTCGTGCTCTGGCAGGAGGCCCCGCTGCGGGAGCTGCTGTCCGCGTCCGGGTGGACGGTCGAACAGCTCGAACGGACGGAGTCCAAGATCGGCACCTGGTTCCAGGTCCTGGCGGTGCGGACGTGATCCGCGCCGGTGTCGTACTGCTCACGCCGGACGGGGTCGCCGCGATCGAGCGGGTCCGGGAGGGGCGGACGTACCACGTCCTTCCCGGCGGGCAGGTGGAAGACGGCGAGAGTCCGGCGGAGGCGGCGCGTCGGGAGGTGTACGAGGAGCTCGGGCTGCTCGTGAAGATCCGGAACGCGGTCGCGATCGTGCACTTCGGCGACAGTACGCAGCACTACTTCACCGCTGAGGTGATCGGTGGCGAGTTCGGCACCGGCGACGGTCCGGAGTTCGCCAGTACGGCGGAGTCGGAGCGGGGGACTTATCGGGCGGTGTGGCTGCCGCTGCCTGAGCTGTGCGCGCACGACCTGCGGCCGCGGCCGATCGCGGTGGCGCTCGAGGGCGCGCCGGACCCGTGGTGGCTGCTGGACGGCTGGACCGTCACGCCGGTGGTCATCGACGAGCCTGTGTGAGCTGTGTGTGAGGTTGACCTCCCCGGTGACGCAACTCATGGGCGGACCAGTACCCGGACTGGCATAGTGCACAGCATGGCTCGGGAATTGACGACGGTCGGTGTGGTGGGTCTCGGCACGATGGGCGCCGGGATCGCCGAGGTGTTCGCGCGCAACGGGCTGACGGTGGTCGGCGTCGAGCGTGACGAGGAGGCCGCCGACCGCGGCCGTGGTCACATCCAGCACTCCACCGACCGGGCTGTGAAGCGCGGCAAGCTGTCGGTCGAGGACCAGCAGGCGCTGTTCGACCGGGTCACGTTCGCGACCTCGATGGAGGCGCTCGCGGACTGCGACCTGGTGATCGAGGCGGTCGTCGAGCGGCTCGAACTGAAGCGCGAGATC
>DASSDE010000286.1:0-2742 GCA_035697365.1 Kribbella sp.
CCCGGATCCAGCGCGAACTCCCCGTCGGCAGCAGGGATCGACAGCTCCTTGTAGCCGTAGTCCAGGAAGTCGACGTGCTCGGCAACGATGCCCTCGGCAAGCAGTTGCTCGCGGACGGCGGACCCCGCACCGTCGGCACCCAGCACCACATCGGCGAAGGCCGACACCTTCCCGGCCGGTGTCGCGAACACGAGCTGCCCGGCCGCCGAGTCCAGCTCCACCAACCGGTGCTCGAACTCCACCGCCACACCGTCGGCCTCCGCGGCCGCCGACAGCAGGGCGTTGTTCAACGCGCCCCGGCTGATCGAGTTGATTGCGCGCTCCCCCGACGCCGAGTACGCCTGGAAGTCGAGCTCGCCGGCCACCGGGTGGATCATCCGGCCCTTCATCGGCAGCGCGTCCGCCATCACCTGGTCGACCAGGCCGATCCGCCGCAGCGCGTCCAGCCCGCGTTCGGAGATCGCGAGGTTGATCGACCGGCCGCGCTCGACCTGCGCGACGCGCGGATCCGGGCGTCGCTCGTACAACGTCACGGACATCCCACGGCGTGCGAGGAAGCAGGCGAGCAGCGTGCCGGTCAGGCCCGCTCCGACAATCGCAACCTTCATGCCGTCACCCCCGCCAACGAACGCAACGCGGCACTCGCCCGCCAGCAGTCGTGGTACGTCGAGTAGAGCGGCACCGGCGCCAGCCGCAGGACGTCGGGTTCGCGGGAGTCCGCGATCACGCCGTACTCGAACCGCAGCCGCCGCGACAACTCCCCCGCACCGCTGCCGACCCGCAAGGACAGCTGCGCCCCGCGCCGCGTCGGATCGCTCGGTGTGATCACGTCGAACCCGGTCAGCAACCCGGCAAGGTACCCCGTCAACCGCACGCTCCGCTCCCGCAGCACGTCGATGCCGATCTTGTCGAAGAGCTCCAGCGACGTACGGACCGGGCTCATCGAGAAGATCGGTGGATTCGAGACCTGCCACGCGTCCGCGGTCGCCGGCGGACGCGACTCGGGCGTCATCTCGAACCGGGTCGACGCCTCCGTACTCCACCAGCCCTCGAACCGCGGCCGGTCCCCGCCGAGATGCCGCTCGTGCACGAATGCCCCGGCGAGCGCGCCGGGCCCCGCGTTCAGGTACTTGTACGAGCACCACGCCGCGAAGTCCACATCCCAGTCGTGCAAGGACAACGGGACGTTCCCGGCCGCGTGCGCAAGGTCCCACCCGACGATCGCACCGGTCGCGTGCCCGGCCTGCGTGATCGTGGGGATGTCCATCAGCTCACCGGTCAGGTAGTTCACGCCGCCGAGCAGGACGAGCGCCACGTCGCCACCGAGTTGCTCGACGACATCCGCCGTCCGCAGACTGTCCTCCCCCGGTCGTGGCCGCAGCCGAATCACCGCATCCTCCGGGTCGTACCCATGGAAGCGGGCCTGCGACCGGACGGCGTAACTGTCCGACGGGAACGCCGCGTCCTCGATCACGATCCGGTGCCGCGAAGGCGTCGGCCGGTAGAACGACACCATCAACAGGTGCAGGTTGACGGTCAGCGAGTTCATCACGACGGTCTCGCTCGGCAACGCCCCGACGAGTCGCGACGCGGGGCCGGTCAGCAGTTCGTGGTACGGCAACCACGGCCGGGCCGCGTCCAGATGACCCTCGACGCCGAGCGCCGCCCACGAGTCCAGATCCTCGAGCAGCTCGGTCCGCGTCGCCTTCGGGCGCAGGCCGAGCGAGTTGCCGGCGAAGTACGCGACGTCGGGGTAGTCACCACCCTGCGCGGGCGGTACGTCGAACAGCTCCCGATGCCCGGGGTCCGCGGCATCAAGGGCGACGGCCTGGTCCTCGGCGTTCACGCCTCGGCGACCTCGTCGGCCGCGTCCTCCTCAGGACCGTCCGCGGCCTTCGGCGGGTCGATCACCTGGCCCTTGCCGAGCACGGTCACGCCGCCCTTGGAGACGGTGAAGCCACGCTCCCGGTCGAGGTCGTGGTCGACGCCGATCCGGACCCCGTCCGGGATCACGATGTTCTTGTCCAGGATCACGTTCTTCAGTACGACGTTCTTGCCGATCCTGCAGTTGTCCATGATCACCGAGTGCTGGATGTCGGCGCCGGCGCTGACGATCACGTTCGACCCGAGCACCGAGTGGTCCACGTGCGCGCCGGACACGATCGAGCCCTGGCAGACGATCGACTCGCCGACGGTCGCGTCATCGGTGAACTTCGCGCCCGGCAGCTGCGGATGCGAGGTGAAGATCGGCCAGTCGTGGTTGTACAGGTTGAAGACCGGCTGGATCGACACCAGGTCCATGTGGGCCTCGTGGTACGAGTCCAGCGAACCGACGTCACGCCAGTACGAGCGGTCGCGATCGAGCGCCCCCGGTACGTCGTTGTCCTGGAAGTCGTAGACGCCGGCCTTGCCCTCGGCAACGAGCATCGGGACGATGTCGCCGCCCATGTCATGCCGCGACGCCGGATTAGCAGCGTCCTTGCGCAGCGCTTCGACGAGTACGTCCCGGCTGAACACGTAGTTGCCCATCGACGCGAACGTTTCGTCCGGCGAGTCCGGCAGCCCCGGCGGGTCGGCCGGTTTCTCCAGAAACTCCTCGATCAGGTGCCCGTCGGCGCCGGTCTTGATCACGCCGAACTCGGTCGCCTCGACCCGCGGGACCCGGATGCCGGCCACGGTGACGCCGTTCCCGCGCTCGATGTGCGCGGCGACCATCTGCGACGCGTCCATCCGGTACACGTG
>DASSDE010000287.1:0-7502 GCA_035697365.1 Kribbella sp.
GCGACGCCGAGCCAGGTCGCGCCGGCTTCCACGGCGGCCCGGGCGACCGGTACGGCGCCGTGGCCGAACGCGTCCGCCTTGACGACCGCCATCACCTGCTGCGGAATACGTTTTCGGAAGCTCCGGACGTTGTCGCGGACGGCCGACAGGTCGACGACCGCCTCCGACAGACCGGCGATCCCACGTGTCTGAGGGCGGTGGTGGGACTGGACGAGGTACATACCAGTCATTGTTGTTTCCGGCAACGATCGCGGTCATCGGAGCGCAGAACGATGTGCTCCCGCGGCGCCTACGACCATGGTATGACGACCGTCATCCAGTCGAATGAGATCGCCCGGACCGGCGAACTTTCTGCGAGAGCGCAGTTATTCGGTGCCGAGGACGAAGGTTTGGATGGCGACCACGGCGGCGCCGCGGGCCCATTCGCCGAAGTCGGCGGGCTGCAGGACCATCGGGAGCTCGGCGGCCGACGGGTGCCGGTCCGCGTGCAGTCCGGCGAGCAGGTCCTCGTGGGCGACCTCGGCGAGCCGCACGCCTTCACCGCCGAGGACGACGAGCTCCGGCGTGGTGAAGTTCATCGACGCCGCGATCAGCTTGCCGAGGGCGCGACCGGCGCGGCCAACCACCTCCCGCGCCGCCGGATCACCTTTGGCCGCGAGGTCGAGCGCCTCGTCGTACTCGACCGGCCGGCCGATCGCCGTACCGACCTGGTTCGTGATCGCCCGGACCGTCAGCAGACTGATCGCGCAGCCGCGGTGTCCGCGGTCGCAGAGCGGCCCGTCCGGGAGCAACGGGTGGTGGCCGATCAGGCCGAGCGTGACGTCCGGGCTGTCGACCACCCGGTTGTGGACCACCAGCCCGTACCCGACGCCGGCGCCGATCGTGAGCAGGACGAAACGGTCCGAGTTCCGGCCGGCGCCGAACCAGTGGGTGGCCTCGACCAGCGAGGTCAGGTCGTTGGTGATCACGATCGGGGCGCTCGTGTGCGCGGCGAGCAGCTCGCCGAACGGTACGTCGACCCAGTTCAGGTACGGCGCCCAGCGGACCTCGGTACGGTTCGCGACCCGGCCGCCGAGTGAGATCCCGAGCCCACTGATCGGCGCACCGCGGGGGACCTGGACCGCCAGTTCGTCGGTGAGCTCGAGCACGAGGTCGGCGACCGCGGACGGCGTCGGGTCGGCGATCGGGCGCTCGATGCTTGCGAGTACGTCCGCGCGCAGCGTTGTGAGGACGCCGATCGCGGAGTCGGCGGTGAGCTTGATCCCGACGAAATGATGCGCGTCGGCGTCCAGGTCGAGCGGCTGCGACGGGCGGCCGACGCGGGCGTCCGTGGGACCGCCCTCGACCTCCACGAGCAGGCCGGACTCGACCATCGGCTTCGTCAACCGGGTCAGGCTGCCGGGCGACAGCCCGACGCGCCGCGACAGCTCAGCACGCGACAACGGCCCGTCCAGCAGGATCTCGAGCGCCACCTGCCGCGAAGGCCCCGCCAACGGCTCCCACCCACCCATAACGCCAGATTACGCGTTACCTGGGCTTGCGACGCCGGGACGTGACCCGGTCCGCGGTACTGGCCGCACAAGTCCCGGCGTCAGGCTCACCTCGCAGTATGCAACGGATCGCCGCCACCGGGACCAGGACAACGGTGTCAGATTTGCTCAGTGTTTGTTCAGCGTTCGTTCAGTGCGGGAGCTTGCGGGTGTCGATGAGCTGTTGCGCGACGTCCCGCAGCTTGGTGTTGGTGTCCTGCGAGTAGCGCTTCAGGATCGCGAACGCACGATCGCCGTCCACGTCGAAGCGTTCCATCAGGATGCCCATCGCCTGACCGACCAGCTTCCGCGCGTCGACCGCCTGCGCCATCGTCTCCTCGTGCCGCGCGGAGGCCACCGCGACCGACGCGTGCTGCGCGAGGATCTGCGCGATCGCCTCGTCGTCGGTCGTGAACGCGTCCGGCTCCGAGCTGTACAGTCCGAGGACCCCGACCGTACGTCGCGCTGCGTCACCGGTCGCGAGCGGTACGTCGAGGACGCTCCGGATCCCGAGCTCGGCGACCTTGACGCCGAGGTCCGGCCAGCGGTCGTCCGTAGCGGTGTCGCCGATCAGGACCGTACTGCGGTCGCGCAGTGCAGCGATGAGGGGGCCACTCTCCGTGCTGATCTGCAGCTCGTAGAACGTGGTCACGACCGGGTCGGTCACGGCAGCGATCTCTGCCTGCGAACCGCGCGTGTACAGCGCCACGCCGGCGTACGTGCAACTCAACGCCTGCTGGGCGAACTGCACAACAGCATCGATCGTCTCCTCGACGCCAGGCGCATCGTGCAGCTCGATCGCCAGCCGGGCGAACGTGTCCGCCGGTTTGTCGAGATCGGGCTCAGTCACTGGGATCTCCAGGGCATGGACTGCAGTAGGGCACGCACATCATGCAGCCCAACCGCGCCTGAGTGGTAGCCGACCCAGGAAACCAACATCCCGAGGTTCACAGACTAGAGTTCGGGGTATGGCGGACGTGGCTGGTCTGTTGGGTGGGCGGACCGACTGGCGGCGGGAGTTCGCGGCGCCGTTGCGGGCGTTCCTGCGGACCGAGGCAGGGAGTTCAGGGGTTCTGGCGGCGGCGATCGTCGTCGCCTTGGTGTGGGCGAACGTGGCCCCGGGGTGGTACGACGACGTCTGGCGGACCGATCTGTCGGTCGCGCTCGGGCACGACGAGCTGAGCCTGGATCTGCGCGAGTGGATCAACAGCGGGCTGATGACGCTGTTCTTCCTGGTCGTAGGACTGGAGGCACGGCGGGAGTTCGACCTCGGGGACCTGCGGGACCGGACCCGGTTCGTGCTGCCGATGCTGGCCGGGATCGCGGGGATGATCGCGCCGGTGCTGATCTACCTGGCGTTCAACGCCGGCGGATCGGGGGCGCACGGGTGGGGCGTCGCGATGTCGACGGACACGGCACTCGCGCTCGGTCTGCTCGCGCTGGTCGGCCGGGGCGTACCGGACCGGGTGCGGGTGTTCCTGCTGACCGTGTTCGTGGTGGACGATCTGCTCGCGCTGGTCGTGATCGCGGTCGTGTACAGCGAGGACGTCGAGCTGATGCCGCTGGTACCGGCGATCGTCGCGTTCGTCCTGGTCCTGGTGCTGTCGGTGCTCCGGGTCCGCAAGGCCTGGATCTACGTCTTCCTCGGCGTACTGATGTGGGCGGCCCTCCTGAAGAGCGGCGTCGACCCGGTCGTCGCCGGTCTCGCGATCGGGCTGACCGCGCCGGCGTACTCGCCCGGTCGTGAGGAGCTCGAGGAGGCGACCGGGCTGTTCCGGCTCTTCCGCGAGCAGCCGACGCCCGAGTTGGCGCGCTCCGCGACGGTCGGTCTGACCACCACGATCTCGCCGAACGAGCGCCTCCAGTACCTGTACCACCCGTGGACGAGCTACCTGATCGTCCCGCTCTTCGGCCTCGCGAACGCCGGCGTCACGATCGACGCGAAGTTCCTCGCGCACGCGTTCACGTCGCCGATCACGCTCGGCATCCTGCTCGGGTACGTGGTCGGCAAGCCGCTGGCGGTGACCGCGGTCTCCTGGCTGCTCGAGCGTCTCAGCGGCGGCCGGATCCGCCCGGGCGTCGGCTGGGCCGCGGTCCTCGGCAGCGGGACGATCGCCGGCATCGGCTTCACCGTCTCGTTGCTGATTGCAACCATCGCGTTCGACGGCACCCAGCTGGCCGAGGCGAAGGTCGGTCTGCTGTCCGCCGTGATCGTGGCCTCGGCCATCACCTGGGTGGTGTTCCGTGCGGCCAAGCTGCTCTCGCCGGCGAAGAAGGCGATGGCGCTGCTCGGCGACGCGGAGCAGCTCGTCGACCTGACCGACCCCGTCGACCCGGAGCGTGACCACATCCGCGGCCCGCACACGGCCTCGGTGACGCTGGTCGAGTACGGCGACTTCGAGTGCCCGTACTGCGGATTGGCCGAGCCCGTGGTCCGCGACCTGCTGCACGACGACGACCTGCGCTATGTCTGGCGGCACCTCCCGCTGTCCGACGTGCACCCGCAGGCGCAGATCGCGGCCGAGGTCGCGGAGGCGGCGGCCGCCCAGGGAGCGTTCTGGGAGATGCACGACCTGCTGCTCGCGAACCAGCAGAACCTGGAGCCGAAGGACCTGATCGGCTACGCGGAGCAGCTCGGCCTGGACACCGATCGGGTGCACGACGAGGTGAAGCGGCACGTTGCGGCGGCCCGGGTCGCGCAGGACGTCGAGTCGGCCGACACCAGCGGCGTCTCCGGTACGCCGACCTTCTTCGTGAACGGGCAGCGTCACTACGGGGCGTACGACGTGGAGACGCTCAAGCAGGCGATCAAGGTGGCGCGGGCGCGGGCCAAGATCACCCGTGGCTGAATCTTGCTGCACTAGGGCATTTCTGCCACTGTTGCCGTACCGGCCGGAACCCTGACGCTGGTGGCTCCCCGATCCTGAAGGAGCACCAGATGAAGACCTCCGCCGTACTGCGGACCGCTGCCGCGGCGCCGGACGCCGCCGTCGCGCATTTCGCCGGCCGGTTGTCGTTCGAGGTGGATGCGGCCGACGTCGCCGCGGACATCGGCGCCGGCGCGACCGGCTGGGTCCTGATCGACAGCCGCAGCCAGGAGAGTTGGGACCAGGGTCACCTGCCCGGTGCGATCCACCTGCCGCATCGCGACATCACGGAGCACACAGCCGCGGAGGTCGTACCGCCCGGAGCCACGGTGGTGACGTACTGCTGGGGTCCCGGCTGCAACGGCGCGACGCAGGCCGCTCTGGCGTTCGCCAAGCTCGGACACCCGGTGAAGGAGATGATCGGCGGGTTCGAGTACTGGGTGCGCGAAGGTGGCCCGATCGAGACCGCGGACGGCGTCGAGCGCCGCGAGTCCGACCCGCTGGTGGCGCCACGCGGCGTGGCGTGCGCGTGCTGAAACCCCTGTGAATGTTGAGGTTTTACACAGATTGAACTCGCCGTGGTGAAACGCTGACTCTCTGTAGGTTAGGCTCGTGGTGGACCTGCGACGTGAGGAGACGGCGTGACCGATCAGCCGACGTACAACACCGGGCTGGTCACGCACGGCATCGACACCACCAGACCCAGCGTCGCCCGGGTCTACGACTATTTCCTCGGTGGCAAGGACAACTACGAGCCCGACCGGGAGCTGTACCGGCAGATCATGAAGATCGCGCCGGAGGCCCCGGAATGGGCGCGCGCCAACCGGCGCTGGCTCAAGGACGTCGTCACCTGGCTGGCCGAGGACCGTGGCGTCCGGCGCTTCATCGACGCGGGCTCCGGGCTGCCGACCGCGGAGAACACCCACCAGATCGCCCAGCGGGTGAACGTCGAGTCCGAGGTCGTGTACGTCGACAACGACCCGTCGGTGGTCGCGCACGGCCGGGCGCTGCTGCTCGACAACGACCGGACGCGGTTCGTCGCGGCCGACCTGACGAAGCCGGTCGACGTGCTCGCGGACCCGGCGATCAGGGAGCTGCTGGCGCCCGGTGAGCCGGTCGCGCTGGTGATGGCGCTGATGCTGCACCACATCGCGGACTACGAGCAGACTCGCGAGATCGCCCGGGCGTACGTCGACGCGCTGCCGGCGGGGTCGTTCCTGGCCATCACGCACGCCTGCAACCCGCGTGACGGCGGCCCCGTCGACGTGCTGGTGACCGAGCTGGCCGACAAGGTCAAACACGCGTTTCCGACGCTGGCGTTCCGGACCGTCGAGGAGATCTCGTCGCTGTTCGGTGCGATGGAGATCCTCGAGCCCGGCGTCGTACGCCTGGTCGACTGGCACGTCCCCGGCGGCCGGCTCGAGGAGGATCCGGAAGCCGGAGTCCGTGACGCGATCTACGGCGGCGTCGGGCGCAAGCCCTAGAGATTCGCCAGGTAGTCGGCGTTGCCGCGGATGGCGGCTTCGTAGCGCTTGATCTCAGCGGAGTCGACCTTGTCGGCGATCACCAGCAGCAGCGTCGCGAGCGCCTTGTCCTGCTGCCCGGCGGCGTGCAGTGTGAGCGCCTTGAAGACGCGCAGCGAGTCCGATTCCGGGTATTCGGCGCACGCCTTCTTGAACATCGCGAGCGACTCGTCGAACCGGTCGAGGTTCCGCAGCGTGCTGCCGTACTGCAGGAGGCACTTGCGTCGCGTCTCCCCGCTCAGCCCGGGCAGTGCACGCTCGTAGTAACCGACCGCCTGCTCCTCGAGCCCGGCGGTGTCGTACGACCCGCCGACCTCGTACAGCACGTACGGGTTGTCCGGGTGCTCGCTCAGCAGCTTCTCGAAGAAGGCGATCGTCGGCCCCATGTTCGCCCGGTCCCGGCGCGCGAACCCGTCCTCGATCGCCGCGGCCAGTTCCGGTGTCAGCTCAGTCTCCACCTGTCCATCATGCCGCGTCGGTTCCGTCGGGCACGGCAGCAGCCGCACTGGGAGTGATGTTCTGGTTCAGGTGGAAGACGTTGCCCGGGTCGTACTTCGTCTTGAGCGCGGTCAGGCGGTCCAGCTTCGCGGGCGGGAACGCGCGCTGGATCGGCTCCCCGTTGAGCGTGTTCAGGTACGCACCGCTCGCGTACGGCGCCAGCGTCGCGGCGTACTCGCGCAACGTGCTGATCCAGGACTCGTCCTCCGCCGGATCCTCCCAACGCATCGCGGTCACCAACTCGAACAGCGTGTCGCGATGGCTGAACGCCGCCGCCTCGTCCGGTACGTCCGCGATCGCGCCGCCGTACGCCTGCAGGCTCGCGCCGACGCCCGGGTTGCGCAGCAGTGCTCGCAGCGCCTCGTCCGGCAGCGACTTGAAGTAATGCCCCTTCCAGTACCGCCGGAAGCGGTGCCCCTGCAGGCTGTCGTCGCGCGTCTGCAGCTTCAGGTACGTCGTCTCCTGGACGACCTCGCCCGTGACCGATCCGAGCGCGCGGAACGCCGGCAGCAGGTCGTACCCGCCGTCGCCGACCCACACGTACCCGAGCGTGACCGTGTCGCCGGCAATGAACGCGGTGAAGGTCGCCTCCCGCGGCGCGTCGGCGTTCAGCTCCCGCCAGCCCCGCAGTGCCTCGAATGCGTCCTCCGCGGCGTACGTGAGCTCCACAATCAGCGCCCGCGTGCCGATCTCGTGCAGCTGGAACTCGAACGAGGTGACGATCCCGAAGTTCCCGCCACCGCCCCGCAGGCCCCAGAACAGCTCGGCGTTCTCGTCGGCACTCGCGCGCGCCACGGAGCCGTCCGCCGTGACGACCTCGTACGAGACGACGTTGTCGCACGCCAGCCCGAACCGCCGCGCGAGCCAACCCATCCCGCCGCCGAGGGTCAGCCCGCCGACGCCGGTGTGCGAGACGTTCCCGGCCGTGGTCGCGAGACCGTGTCCCTGCGCCGCCTTGTCCAGCTCGCCCAGCATCGCGCCGCCTTGCACCCACGCGCGGCGAGCGACCGGATCCACTCGGACCGCGTTCATCGGCGTCAGGTCGATCATCAGCCCGCCCTCCGGTACTGCGTGTCCGGCGATGC
>DASSDE010000288.1:0-2321 GCA_035697365.1 Kribbella sp.
AACTCGGAGATGCTTAACGCCGTTAAGTACCTCGGAACCGTGCGTCGTACCCCTGCGACGTTCCCTGTAGGGAAGGTGGAATACATGCCTGCTCATGTTCCGATCGCCGGCTTGTCCCGGCGCGATCTGCTCAAGCGGACCGGTGGACTCGCTGCGCTCGCCGCGCTGACCGCGGCCTGTGGTGGCAATACCGGGCGCCCGTCGTCCGGAGGCGGAGGCGGTGGTTCGAAAGTCAACCTTTCGCAGTGGTACCACCAGTACGGTGAGACCGGCACGCAGCAGGCGGCCCAGAAGTACGCGAAGGCGTACACGGAGGCCAACGTCAGCGTGCAGTGGACTCCGGGCGACTACGGCACCAAGCTCTCCTCGGGCCTGCTGTCGAACAAGGGCCCCGACATCTTCGAGAGCCAGCTGAACATCGGCATGGTGAAGAGCAACCAGGTGGTCGCACTCGACGACATCATGGCCGACGTCAAGGACGACTTCCTGCCGGGCGACCTGGCCACGAACACCGTGGACGGCAAGATCTACGGCATCCGGATGATCGTCGACCCGCAGGTCATCTACTACCGCAAGTCCCTGCTGGACAAGGCCGGCATCAAGCCGCCGGAGACCGTCGACGACCTGATCGCCGCGGCCAAGGAGCTCACCACCAAGAAGGTGAAGGGCATCTTCGTCGGCAACGACGGCGGCAACGCGCTCGGCGGACCCGCGATCCACGCCGGCGGCGGCTCGCTGCTGACCGAGGACCACAAGCCCGGCTTCACCGGTGCCGGTTCGGCCAAGGCGCTGGGCAAGCTGCACGAGCTCTACGCGAGCAAGAGCGTGCTGCTCGGTTCGCCGACCGACTGGACCGATCCGGGCGCCATCAACCAAGGGCTCGCCGCGATGCAGTGGATCGGGATGTGGGCGGTACCGGGCATGCAGAAGGCGCTCGGCGACGACCTCGGCGTGATGCCGTTCCCGGCCCTCGACGCGTCGAACAAGCCGGCCGTGTACTCCGGCGGCTGGACGCAGTTCGTGTCCGCGAAGAGCGCGAACGTCGACGCCGCGAAGAAGTTCGTCAAGTGGCTGTGGATCGACAAGGAGGACTTCCAGGAGGACTGGTCGCTGAACTACGGCTTCCACATCCCGCCGCGGAAGAGCCTCGCCGCGAAGGCGGCCAAGCTGCAGAGCGGTGTCGCCGCCGACACCGTGAAGCTGACCCAGGACCACGGCTTCACCGACGACCCGGCCTGGACGCCGAAGATGGCCTCGGCCCTCACCGACGTACTGACCAATGTCATCAAGAAGGGAGCCGACCCAGCCGCCGAGATCGCCAAGGCCGAGAAGACCGTCAACGACGAGCTCTCGCGGTTGTTCGGATGAGCGCTACCGCCAAAACGTCCGTGGACCCCGCCGCCGCTGGTGAGCGGCGGGGCGCCCGGGCGAGCAAGAAGGGGCAGAAGGGGATCAAGGGGAACGCCCTGTGGTTCTGGGTGTTCGTCGGGCCGTTCGTGGTCGGACTGCTGGTCTTCTCCTACCTGCCGATCATCTGGAGCTTCGTCCTCAGCTTCTTCGAGGCGTACAACACCGCGACGCCGTCGAAGTTCGTCGGGCTCCGCAACT
The DNA here is from genome assembly GCA_035697365.1 of Kribbella sp. Classification (GTDB taxonomy): domain Bacteria; phylum Actinomycetota; class Actinomycetes; order Propionibacteriales; family Kribbellaceae; genus Kribbella. Next base: position 1,609 of record DASSDE010000288.1, read on the forward strand.
ACATCGACATGCTCACCGACCACAACTTCTTGTCCAGCCTGGGCACGTTCACGATCTTCGCGGTCTTCATCGTGCCGCTGACGTTCGTGCTCTCGCTGCTGCTGGCGCTGCTGGTCAACCAGGTGAAGATCGCGCGGGCGTTCTTCCGGTCGGTGTTCTTCCTGCCGACCGCGTGTTCCTACGTGGTCGCGTCGCTGATCTGGAAGCTGTCGATCTTCAACGGCGTCCGGTTCGGCCTCGCGAACACGGTGCTCGGCTGGTTCGGCCACGACACGATCGCGTGGCTCTCGACGGTCTCGCCGCCGTGGTACTGGCTGCCGCTGGTCACGGTCCGGTTGTGGCTGCAGCTCGGGTTCTACATGATCTTGTTCATCGCCGGCCTGCAACGGATCTCGCCGACCTTGTACGAGGCCGCGTACGTCGACGGTGCCAAGCCCGGGTGGCAGGTGTTCCGCTACATCACGCTGCCGCAGCTGCGGGCGACCTCGGTGGCCGTACTGATCCTGAACCTGATCGCGGCCTACCAGGCGTTCGACGAGTTCTACAACCTGATCGGCAACGTGAACTATGCGCGGCCGCCGCTGGTCTACCTGTACGGCATCTCGCTCGGATCGATCCAGGACCTCGGGCACGGTTCGGCCGGCGCACTGATCCTCGCGGTCATCATCATGATCGTGACGCTGCTGCAGAGCCGGCTGTTCGGCTTCGGAAAG